>DATIQP010000337.1:0-3235 GCA_035470765.1 Polyangiaceae bacterium
GCGCGGCCCAGACGAACGCGCGCGTGTCGATGGAGGAGCTCTTGCCAGCGCTGGTGAAGAAGATCGCCTGGAGCGGCGACGCGCAGCGCGGCACGGTGCGCATGGAGCTCGGCGCCGGGGAGCTCGCGGGCGCGACGCTGATGGTCAGCAGCGAGGGAGGGCGCGTCAGAGTCCAGCTTCACGCTCCGCCGGGGACGGACGTGGCGTCGTGGCGGGAGCGGCTCCGCGGGCGGCTCGAGGCCAAGGGCCTGTCGATCGAGTCGCTCGAGGTCGAGTGAGCCGCCGTCCTCAGGCTTGATCGAGCACTCGCACGACGTTGTCGCGGAGGATCTTCGCGATCACGCGCTCCTCGATGCCGGCCGCGAGGAGCGCCGCCGTGAGGGCCGGCAGGCCGGTCGGGTCAGCGAGCCCGCGCGACGGGACCATGAAGCCGTCCCAGTCGCTCCCGAGGGCCGGGCAGTCCTCGCCGACGACGTCGAGGATGTGGCGCAGGTGCTTGACGACCGGCTCGATGCCGTTGCCGCCGAGGTAGCGCGGGCAGAAGATGACGCCGACGCACCCGCCGCGGTCGGCGACCGCTCGGAGCTGATCGTCGTCGATGTTTCGCCAGTGCTCGAACACGCCGAGCACGCCCGTGTGGCTGACGATGGGGGGCTTCTTGGCCATGGCGCAGGCGTCCATGAAGCCGCGCCGGTTGATGTGCGCGAGGTCCACGATGACGTCCAGTTCCTCGCACCGAGTGACGAGATCGCGACCCCACGCCGTGAGACCTTCGTCGCGCGCGCCGCGCCCGTAGGCCGGGAAGCCGGCCTCGTTGGCGGAGAAGTGGAGCAGGCCGAGGTAGCGCACGCCACGCTTCGCGAAGTGATCGAGGTTCTCGATCTCGCCCTCGAGGGCGTGGGCACCTTCGATGCCGAGCAGCGCGGCGAGGGCGCCCTCTTCGCGGGCGCGCTCCACGTCGCGGCCGCTGTGAGCGAGGCGCAGCTCGCTCGTGCGGCCGAGCGTCTCGTCGAGCACGTCGATCTGCTCGTCGATGGCGCGGCGCAGGCCGCGCGTACGCCGGAACACGGGCAGCGAGACGAGCCCGAAGAACTGGGCCCCGACGCCGCCCTCGCGCATGCGAGGGAGGTCCACGTGGCCGAGCAGCGCCTTGCGGGGCAGCGGCGGCTCGTGGCGCGCGAGCAGGTCGTAGCCGAACCAGCGCCCCCACATGAGCGTGTCGGCGTGCAGATCGATCGCTGGGTGGCGATCGTGGAGGGCCCGCGCCTCCGCGAGCTCGTCGCCGCTCGTGGGCATGGCGTCGAGCATACCGTGCCCTATGTTAGGTTGGGTGCGATGATCTGCGAGGACGTGCTCGAGCTCGTCGGCGGGACCCCGCTGGTTCGCCTCCGGCGCTTGGGGCGCGAGGGGCCGCGCGCGGAGGTCTGGGCGAAGATGGAGCAGGCCAATCCGGCAGGCTCGGTGAAGGACCGCATCGCCCTGTCGATGATCGAGGCGGCCGAGCGCGAAGGCACGCTGAAGAAAGGCGGTGTCGTCGTCGAGCCGACGAGCGGCAACACCGGCATCGCGCTCGCCGTCGTGTGCGCCGTCAAGGGGTACCGCTGCATCCTGACCATGCCCGAGAGCATGAGCCTGGAGCGGCGCGCTCTCTTGGCCGCGTTCGGCGCGGAGACGGTGCTGACGCCCGCGGCCGAGCAGATGGAAGGGGCGCTCGCCAAGGCGCGGGAGATCGCGGCCAGCACGCCGGGCGCGTTCTTGCCGCAACAGTTCGACAATCCGAGCAATCCCGAAGTGCACGAGCAGACGACGGCGCGGGAGATCGTCGGGGCGATGCAGGGGCTGAGCCTCGACGCGTTCGTCGCCGGCGTGGGCACCGGCGGCACGGTGACCGGAGTGGGGCGAGCGCTCCGCGGGCAGGGGGCGCGCGTCGTCGCGGTGGAGCCCGAAGCGTGCGCGACCCTCTCGCGCGGCGAGCGAGGCCCCACCAAGATCCAGGGCCTCGCGGCGGGCTTCGTTCCGAGGAACTACGACCTGTCCGTCGTGGACGAGGTGCACACGGTCACCGACGAGCTCGCGTGGCAGACGAAGGTGGCGCTCGCGCGCGTGGAGGGGCTGCTGGTCGGCATCAGCGCGGGCGCGGCGGTGGCGGTCGCGCTCGACGTGGCGCGCGAGCTCGGCGAGGGCAAGAACGTCGTCACCGTGCTGCCCGACACCGGCGAGCGCTACTTCAGCCTCGCCCAGTATTTCCCGGAGACCGCATGACGCGCGCCCGGGCGCGCGTCCTCGTCGTGGGCGTCGGCGGCCTCGGCTGCCCCGCGGCGCTCGCGCTCGCGCACGCGGGCGTCGGCACCCTCCGGCTCTGCGACGACGATCGCGTCGAGCTGGGCAACCTGCACCGTCAGATCCTGTTCGACGAGGCCAGCGTGGGCAAGCCCAAGCTCGAGGAGGCGGCGCGTGCGCTCGAGGGCAAGTGCAGAGTCGAGCTGTCGCCGACCCGTTTTCTGCCGAAGACGGCGCGCGAGCTGCTCGAGGGCTGCGACGTCGTCGTGGAGGGCGCGGACAACTTCGCGACGAAGTTCCTCGTCGCCGACGCGTGCGCCCTCGCGGGCGTTCCCGTCGTGCACGCGGCGGCGGTGCGCCTGCACGGGACCGCGCTCGCCGTCGGGCCGCGCGGCCGGCCGTGCTATCGCTGCGTCTTCGAAGACCTCCCACGGGAGCAGGTGCAGAACTGCGCCGAGGCTGGCGTGCTCGGGCCGATGGTCGGCGTCGTGGGCGCGCTGCAAGCCGACCTCGCGCTCGCGGTGCTCGACGACGGCGACGTCCTCGGCACGCTAGTCAGCTACGACGCCGAGTCGGACCGGCTGCGCCGCATCCGCCTGTCCGGGCGTGCGGGCTGCCCGCTCTGCGGCGAAGAGCGGCGGATCTGCGACCTCGACGAGGCCCGGTACGCGGGCGACCTTTGCGTCGCGTGAGGCATCCCAGTAGAAAGAGTACACCAGAGGACACACCATGGAAACCATCGTCAGGATCCCCGCGCCGCTGCGCACGCTCACCGCTGGCAAGGACGAAGTGGCCGCGGCTGGCAGCACCGTCGGCGAGCTCATCGAAGACCTCGACAAGAAGCATCCCGGCCTGAAGGACCGCCTGCTCGACGACAAGGGCGTCCGGCGCTTCGTGAACATCTACGTGGGCGAGGAGGACGTGCGCTTCCTCGATGGGCTCAAGACCGAGCTGC
>DATIQP010000338.1:0-4441 GCA_035470765.1 Polyangiaceae bacterium
CGCGAGGTCGTCACGGTGACCGTGGGGCGGCGCGAGCATGAGCCCGAGCACACGCGAGGGGGGGCATCCCTCCCTCCCCCTCTACCTCACCTGCACCTGCGCCCGGAATGCGCCCGGCTGGTAGTAGTACCGCCCGTCCACGCCGCGCTGATATCGCGGGGCGTACCAGCGCGCGCCAGGCGCCGCGCTCTCCCAGTGGCCCGGGATCCACGTGTACGACGCACCGTTCCAGTGCCAGTAGCCCGAGACCCACACCGCGGTCGCGCTCTGAGGGACGGGACGAGCTTCCTCCATGCGCGGCGGCGGCGGCGGACCCGCGACGACGATGCCGCGAGTGGGCAGCGGTTCGACCGTCGCCACGCAACCCGAGAGCGCGAAAAGCGCCACGATCCCCCAGCAGGTTCGTTCCATCATGGCTGCCTGCTCCGATAATCCTTAAGATGCCTTAAGCACTGCTCATGGCAACGTACGCTTTGCACGAAGCCTTGTCGAAAATTGATGCGCCCACGCGCGATCGACTGGCCGCCCACGGCTTCGACGCGGCGCGATTGATGCGTCTTGCCGCCACGTTGGCCGAGTCGGACCCCGAGGTGAGGCGAGATGTCCGCAACCGCATGCCGAACGCTCGTCCACCTCAGCCAGGCGAGATCGGCGAAATGCCCGAGGACGGGCCGAGCCTCGCGGCCGGCGAGCGCGCGCTCCGGGAGGGGCACCTCGCCTTCTGCGTGATGGCCGGAGGCATGGCGACGCGCATGGGCGGGGTCGTCAAGGCGCTGGTGACCGCCGTGGACGACATGAGCTTCCTCGACGTGCGGCTGAAGGAGAACGCGCGTGCGTGCGCCCTCGCGGGGCGCCCGGTGCCGCTCTGGCTGATGACGAGCGACGCCACCGACGGCCCCATTCGCGAGGCGCTGCGCAGCAAGGGCGCGCCCGCGCACGTCCGCACCTTCGTCCAGGACCTGAGCGTGCGGCTCACCGAGCGCGGCGAGCTGTTCGTCGATCCGACGGGCCACCCGAGCACGTACGCCACCGGGCACGGCGATCTTCCCGACGCGCTGCGCCGATCCGGGCTGCTCGGCGAGTTCGTCCGCTCCGGGGGCAAGTACGTCTGGATCACCAACGTCGACAACCTCGGCGCGACGCTCGATCCCCTCCTGCTCGGCGCGTTCGTCTCGGCCGGCAAGGAGCTGCTCGTCGAGGTCTGCGACAAGGTCGCGGGCGATCGCGGTGGCATCCCGGTCCACGCGCCGGGCCCGGACGGCAAGGACCGTCTCCAGGTGCTCGAGGAGTTCCGCCTGCCGAAGGGCTTCGACGCCTCGCAGGTGAGGGTCTTCAACACGAACACGTTCCTCGTCCGCGCCGACACGCTCGACGAGGCGCGCATCGACTGGACGTTCTTCGAGGTGCAGAAGAAGGTCGACGGCAAGCCCGCGGTGCAGTTCGAGCGGCTGCTCCAGGAGCTCACCGCCTACCTCGACGCGATGTACGTGCGCGTCCCGCGCGAGGGCGCGGGCGCGAGGTTCTTGCCCGTGAAGGACCCGGAGGAGCTCGAGCGCCGCCGCCCCGAGATCCGCGCCGTCCTCGCGGCGCGCCTCAGCTGACGCTGCGCGCGAGCGCGTCGAGCAGCACGCCGAGGCCGAACTCGAACAGGTCGCCTTCGTACTGCGGCTCGAGCCACTTGGACACCGCGGTGACACGCGGGAACTTCCCGCGCACCGGCAGATCTTCGTCCTCGCGGCGCGAGGCGAGCTCGTTGAGCGCGATGCCGCTGCAGTAGGCGCTGACGGCGCGGAAGAAGCGCGCCGTCGTGCGGTCGTCGATGCCCTGCCTCTGCGCGAGCTCGAAGAGCCGCTCGAGGAAGGCGAACGTCCCCTCGGTCGCGAACCTGCGCGTCGCGATGAGCGGGAAGGCGTTCGGGTGCTCGTGCGCCAGGCCGCGGTAGGAGCGGGCGATCCCGCGCAGCGCCTCGACCCAGTCCGTCGCTTCGGGCGCCGCGACGCGGCCCACGCGCGACATGAGCTCGTCGACGACCGCGTCGAGCAAGGCCTCCTTGCTCGGGTAGTACCAGTAGATGGCCATCGCCTCGCAGCCGAGGGCGGCGCCGAGCTTGCGCGTGCTGAACGCCTCGAGGCCCTCGGCGTCGATGAGCTCGAGCGCCTCGGAGCGGATGCGCTCGCGGGTGAGGCCGGGCGGCTTCTTGCGCTTCGAGGTCCGCCTGTCGGTCGTCGCGGCGGTCATCCGCCCTTGCCCTGGAGGACGAAGGTCTGCGCGTGCTCCGCGCGGATTCCGCCCGTCACCGGATCCTTGAGCCACTCCATGCAGAGCTTCGCCGGCACCTTGATGACGCCGGGCTTGCGGTACGTGCCGAAGACGAAGTCCCAGATGGGGGACGTGACGCCGTGGTTCATCCGGGCGTCGACGAAGTGGTGGTAGAAGTGGTGCCGGCGCGACCAGCGGCCGTACGGCCCGAGACCCGGGAGCGTGTGGTCGAGGCGGTGGATGATCTCGTAGACGCCGTAGAAGCCCATGAGACCCACGACGTAGGCGACGCCGTACACGCGCCCCGCCACGGCCATCGCCGGCCAGATGAGCAGCGCGCTGAGGACGACGGCGATGATCATCTTCTTGTAGCTCGGGGCGAAGTAGTTGCCCTCGATGTGGTGCCGGATGTGCTCCACGCCGAACGGGTTCTTGCGGAAGGCCTTGTAGTGACCCGCCCAGCGGTGGATCACGTACTCGAGGAAGGTCCAAGTGAAGGCTCCGAGCAGAGCGACCAAAGCGATCACGACATACCTCCCATTCGAACGAGCTTACCCGGCCGCGCGCCGGTGAGCACGCCGCCCTCGGCGATGATCTCGCCGGCGACGAGCGTGTTCAGGTAACCCTCGGCCTTCTGCAGGAGCCGGCGCCCGCCCGCGGGCAGATCGCGCTGCATCACGGGACGGAGCAGGGAGAGCTGCTTCAGGTCGACCACGTTCAGGTCCGCGCGCATGCCCGGCTCGATCGTCCCGCGATCGCGCAGGCCGATGAACCTCGCGGTGTCGCGCGCCTGCATGGCGACGACGCGCTCGAGGGGCAGACCGTTCTGCCTGTCGCGCGCCCAGTGCGTGAGCAGGAACGTCGGCATGCTCGCGTCGCACACCGTCCCGACGTGCGCGCCCGCGTCGCTGAGGCCCATGAGCGCGCGCGGGTGGGTGAGCATCTCGCGAACGACGTCGAGGCTCAGGCCCGTGTAGTTGTAGATGGGGAAGTAGACGAGGGCCTTGCCGTCGTCCTCGAGCAGCGCGTCGTACATGCGCTCGAGGATGGGGACGCCGGCCCGCATCGCCTCGGCGGCGAGGCAGGTGTCCATCTTCGGCTCGTAGAGGGGGCGCTCGCTCATCGGGTAGAGCCGCATCGCGACCATGTCGAGGTTGGCGAGGAAGAAGTCGGCGAGCGGCGGGATGGGCGTGCCGTCTCCCGCGACCTTGTCGCTCTTCTCGCTCAGGATGCGCGCGCGGAGCTCCGGGCTGCGCATCCGCGCGACGCGCTCGGCGAGCGGCAGGTGCGCGATGGCCTTGTACGAGGGGAAGCCCATGAACGGGTGGAACGTCGCCTCGAGCCCGAGCAGCACGCCGATGCCGCGCGCGCCGACCTGGCAGCGCACGTCGAGGCCGCTCTCGCACGCGCGCTCCACCCGCGCGAAGATCCTCCGCCACTGATCCTGGGCGTGATCGCGCTGCATCGTGGAGATCGACATCGGCCGGCCCCCGGTCGCGCGCCCCATCTGCTCGAGCAGATCGAACTCGGGATCGAAGCGCTCGGGCCCGACCATCATGTCGAAGTCGCTGACGGCCTGGACCACGCCGTGGCCGAGGCCTCGGAACGCGGCGGCGATCCCCGCGAGCTCGCGGCCATCGACCTCGGAGGCCGGCGTGGCCGAGCCGCGCGCGGTGCGGTGGTTGTCGCTGCGGCCGGTCGAGAAGCCGGCCGCCCCGGCCCGGAGCGCCTCGCGCAGGAGGTTGCGCATCG
Organism: Polyangiaceae bacterium; assembly: GCA_035470765.1. Classification (GTDB taxonomy): domain Bacteria; phylum Myxococcota_A; class Polyangia; order Polyangiales; family Polyangiaceae; genus DASXHD01. Next base: position 4,012 of record DATIQP010000338.1, read on the forward strand.
CTACGATCTCGTCGTCGGTCGCGGCCTCGCCGGCGACGGCGCGCTCGCCCATCACGTACATGCGCAGCGGATCGTGCGGGACCTGCAGAAGGAAATCGATGGCGTGCGGCATGCGCGCCACCGCGTCCATGTACTCGGGGAAGGACTCCCAGCCCCACGGGATGCCCTCGGCGAGCGCCGAGCCGGGGATGTCCTCCACGCCCTCCATCAGCTCGACCAGCTTGTGCTCTCGACCCGGCACGACCGGCGCGAAGCCGACGCCGCAGCTCCCCATCACGCACGTCGTCACGCCGTGGAGCGAGCTCGGAGTGAGCTCCTCGTCCCACGACACTTGGCCGTCGTAGTGGGTGTGCACGTCGACGAAGCCCGGAAGCACGTGTGCGCCGCGCGCGTCGATCGTCCGGCGAGCCGGCCCGTCGCAGCGGCCGAC
>DATIQP010000339.1:0-2745 GCA_035470765.1 Polyangiaceae bacterium
CAAGAAGAGGCGCTGCTCCGCGCGCGTCAGGGCGTCGCGCATGCGGCCGACCATCGTCACGGGGATGATCGCCGAGCCCACGGCCGACAGCAGGAGCATGACCTGCGTGGGGACGGCGGGGAAATAGGCGGCGTTGGCGATCACCCGGAAGCTCCCGAGGCTGGAGCCGATGTCGTGCGCCGCCGCCGCGACGTGCGTGGCCTCGAGGCCGAACGGCACCGCGATCGCGGCGATGCCAGCGAAGATCGCCCACGGGCGGTGCCGCGCCTCCATCGTCATCGCGAAGTACATGGCGTTCGTCGCGGCGAGGCTCGGGACGATCATGAACGGACCGAAGAGCGCGCTGGAGAGCGCCACGGTGATGGAGCTCGTCGCGAGCAGCATCAGCATCGAGCCGGAGCCGGCGTGCGCCCGCCGCGTCATCCAGAAGGCCCATGCGCTCGACCCGCCCATGAAGGTCAGGATCAGGATGGTCAGCGGCCAGTCGCGGATGCCCATCCAGAAGACGATGGTCGCGAACGCGCCCCAGCTGAGATAGCGCTGCGCGCCCGCGCGGGCAGCCCCGCGGCGCGCGCGGGCGCGCTCGGCCTCGAGCTCGGCTCGCGCCTCCGGTGGAACCTCGTCCGGAACGGTCATCATCAGGCGCGCCATGAGATCGCGCGCGCCGGTGTTCGAGGCGTCGAGCGCGAGCGCACGCCCGAGCTCGAGCAGCGCCGTCGTTCGGGCCGACGCGGACGGCCGTTCGGCGTCGCCGGCCCCGAGCGCGGCCTTCGCGTTCGCCGTGTGGTCGGCGGCGAGCTCGCGGCGGCGCTCGAGATCACGATCGCCGTCGAGATAACGCTCGACCGCCTCGGCGAGCTCGCGTGCGCTCTGCATCCGCCGTTCGGCGGCGAGCTCGGTCGCGCGGACGCAGATGGCGTCGAGCTCCGGCGCGACGTCCAGACCTCGCTGCGACGGCCGCGCGTCGACCCCCTTGAGGGTCGACGCGATCACCTTGATGCTCGACGTGCCACTGTGCAGGGGCTGGAGCGCGAGGATCTCGAAGAGGATGGCGCCGAGGGAGTAGACATCGGCGGCGGGTCCCACGGTCTCGCTCTCTCCGCGCGCCTGCTCCGGGGACATGAACCCGGGCGTGCCGACCATGAGGCCTTGCTCCGTCGGCCGCGCGCCGCTGGCGAGATCGGCGAGCATCCCGCCCGCGGGAGCCTCGTCGACCACGCCGGAGAGCTTCGCGATGCCCCAGTCGAGCACGCTCACCTCGCCGAAGCTCCCGAGCATGATGTTGGCCGGTTTGAGGTCGCGGTGCACGACGCCGTGCTCGTGCGCGAACGCGACGGCGTAGCAGACGGCGACGAAGGCCGTGAGCAGCTTCCGGCGGGAGAACTCGGCCTGCGCCGCCGGTTCGCCCGCGGCGCGAGCGTCCAGCACCTGCTCGAGCGAGCGGCCCTTCACCCGCTTCATGGTGAACCACACCGTCCCGTCCTCGCGCGTTCCGATGTCGTATACGGGGACGATCGAAGGGTGCTCGAGCCTCGCCTGGACCTTCGCCTCGCGGACGAACCGCGCGAGCCCCGCGTCGCGGGCCTGCGGCAGGATGGTCTTCATCGCGATCTCGCGACCGACGACCTTGTCGACGCAGAGGTGCACCTCGCCCATGCCGCCGCGACCGAGCAGCGTGCGGCGTTCGTAGCGCTCGTCTCCGACGTCGAGCGCGTCGAGCGAATCGTCCTCGAAGGAGCGCGCGGGGGCAGTCTCTCCGAGCGACGTCTCCGAGGGGCTGACCGCGGTGGGTGGGAGCAGTTCGGAAGGCTTCGGCTTCACGAACCGAATATCTCACGCCGCACGCGAGCCGGCGCGCGCCAGGTCACGGCCGAGCTAGGCCGTGCTCATTTCGGGAGCGCCGCGGGCAGCGAGAAGATGCGCTCCTTGCCCGTGGGCACCTGGATCGTCGAGCCCGCGAAGTCCTGTCCGATGGGCTGGTACGGCCCGCCGAGACACTGCGCGAGGAAGATCTCGGCGACGGCGTTGAACGATTTCTTGTTCGGCGCGCGGTTGAAGCCGTGCCCCTCGTCCGGGTAGAGCACGTACGTGACCGGGATGTTCTTCTTGGTCATCGCGGCCACGATCTGATCGGCCTCGGCCTGCTTCACCCGCGGGTCGTTCTTGCCTTGCCCGATGAGCAGCGGCTTGTTGATGGCGTCCACGCGCGAGAGCGGTGAGCGTTCGAGCAGGAGCTTGCGGCCGTCCTCGGTGCGGTGGTCGCCGATGCGCTTGGTCATGTCCTCGATGGCAGGCGCCCAGTACGCTGGAATGCTGTTGAGCAGCGTCACGAGGTTGCTCGGCCCGACGATGTCGACGCCGCACGCGAACTCGTCCGGCGTGAACGTGAGGCCGACGAGCGTGGCGTAGCCTCCGTAGCTGCCGCCCATGATCGCGACGCGCGTCGGATCGGCGATCTTCTGGGTCTTTGCCCACTCCACCGCGTCGACCAGGTCGTCGTGCATCTTGGCGGCCCACTCGTGATTGCCGGCGTTGAGGAACGTCTTGCCGAAGCCGGTCGAGCCTCGGTAGTTCACCGACAAGACGGCGTAGCCGCGGCTGGCCAGCCACTGAGTCATCGGATTGAGACCCCAGCTGTCGCGCGCCCACGGCCCGCCGTGCACCAGGAGCACGGTCGGCAGGGGCTTGCTCGGCACGCCGTCGCCGTCCGGGTCGGAGGCGGGCGGCAGCGTCAGGTAGCTCACG
>DATIQP010000340.1:0-4768 GCA_035470765.1 Polyangiaceae bacterium
CCCGACGCAGCAGCCCCACAACGAGCCCGTCCTCTCCTACGTTCCCGGCTCCCCCGAGCGAAAATCGCTCAAGGCCGCCCTCGCGACCCTCGCCGGCGAGCGCGTCGACGTGCCCCACGTGGTCGGCGGCAAGGAGCTGCGCGACGGCGAGGCGTTCGACGTGCGCGCGCCGCACGATCACGCGCTGCTCCTCGCCACGCCGCACCACGGCGGCGCCGCGGTCGCGCAGAAGGCGATCGACGCCGCGCTCGCGGCCGCGCCGGCGTGGGCGGCGACGCCGTTCGAGGAGCGCGCGCGCATCCTGCTGCGCGCGGCGGATCTGCTCGCGGGCCCGTGGCGCGCGACGATCAACGCGGCGACGATGCTCGGCCAGAGCAAGACCGCGTTCCAGGCGGAGATCGATTCGGCGTGCGAGCTCATCGACTTCTTGCGCTTCAACGTCCACTTCGCCTCGCGCCTCGCGGAGCAGCCGCTCTCGCCACCGGGCTTCCTCAACGCGCTCGAGCTGCGCCCGCTCGAGGGCTTCGTGCTCGCCATCACGCCGTTCAACTTCACGGCCATCGCGGGCAACCTGCCGACCGCGCCCGCGCTCATGGGCAACGTCGTCGTCTGGAAGCCGGCGGAGAACCAGAGCCTCGCGGCGTATCACCTCGTGCGCCTCTTCGAGGCCGCCGGCATGCCGCCCGGCGTCATCAACGTGGTCTACGGCGAAGGCGCGAGCGTCGCGGGGGCGTGCATCGCGAGCCCGCACCTCGCCGGCGTGCACTTCACCGGCTCGACGCAGGTCTTCCAGTCGATCTGGCGCGGCATCGGCGAGCGCATCGCGAGCTACAAGAGCTACCCGCGCATCGTCGGCGAGACGGGCGGCAAGGACTTCGTCTTCGCGCACCCGTCGGCCGAGCAGGACGCGCTCGCCGTCGCGCTCGTGCGCGGCGCCTTCGAGTTCCAGGGCCAGAAGTGCTCCGCCGCGTCGCGCGCGTACGTGCCGGCCTCGCTCTGGCCGAAGCTCGAGGAGCGCATGACCGCCGAGATCGCCGCGATCCGCCTGGGCGACGTGCGCGACTTCCGCAACCTGATGGGCGCCGTCATCAACCAGCGCGCCTACGAACGTCTCTCGCAATGGCGCGAGCGCGCCAAGGGCGACGCGGCGTGCAAGGTGATCGCCGACCCGGGCTGGTCGCGCGAGAAGGGCTGGTTCGCGGGGCCGACGTTGATCCGCGTCAGCGATCCGAAGCACCCCATCCTGCAGACCGAGCTGTTCGGGCCGATCCTGAGCGTCTACGTCTACGACGACGCGAAGGTCGAGGAGACGCTGCGCCTCGTCGACGAGACGAGCCCGTACGGGCTCACCGGCGCCATCTTCGCGCGCGACCGCGCGGCCGTCGCTCACGCCGCGACCGTGCTCCGCCAGGCCGCCGGCAACCTCTACATCAACGACAAGCCGACCGGCGCCGTCGTCGCGCAGCAGCCCTTCGGCGGCGCGCGCGCCTCGGGGACGAACGACAAGGCGGGGAGCGCCTACAACCTGCTGAGGTGGGCCTCTCCGCGCGTGGTGAAGGAGACGTTCGTCCCGCCGACGACGGTGGGCTATCCCTCCATGAACGAGGAATGAGCGAGCTGGAGGAGGACGCACGGCCCGAGCGCTACGAGGCACGCCTCTCGCGCCGAACCCCCAACCTGGCGATGCTTGCGACGCCGCTCCTCGGCGCCGTGGGCGCCATCCTCTTCGGGCTGCTCAACCCGCACTTCATCGGCCTCGGCGTGGCGTTCGCGGTGCTGGGCGTCGTCACGAGCGTGCGCGCCGCGCGCACCAACCCGCGCCCGCAGCTCGAGCCAGCGGACGTGACGGCCGACGCCGGCGGAATCCGCATCGGCGAAGACCACCTCGCCCGGAGCGACGTGCGGCAGGCGCTCATCGTTCCCCAGCCATTCGGCCCGCCGGTGGTTCGCCTCGATCGCCGCCGCCGCCTGCCCGTCGAGCTCGTCGTGCCCAACGCCGAGGAGGGTCGACGCTTGCTTCGAGCGCTCGGGTTCGACGCCTCGCAGGTCACCGCGCGCTTCCGCACCGGCTCGCAGCTGCTCGGGCTGCCCAAGACCACCCGCATCGGCGCGGCCTGGGTGATCGCGACGCTCTTCGTTCTCGGAGGCCGCGTGATTCCGCCGAGCATGTTCTACATCCTGCCCGTGATGGGAGTCGCCCTGGCCGCGTTGATGAGCCTGCCGACCACGGTCGAGGTCGGCGCCGACGGGCTGATGATCCGCGGACCGTGGGGCCGGCGCTTCGTGCCCATGGGGAACGTCGCGCGAGTGGAGCCCTACGAGGAGTCCGAGCGGCGACGCGCGCTCCATGGCGTGCTGCTGAGGCTCCGCGACGGCAGCGAGATCAAGATTCCCGTCGGTACGCGCAACAAAGACGACGGGCGCGTCGCCGCCTTGAGCGAACGCATCCGCGAGGCGGTCGATTCGTACCGGCGCGGCGACGTGGAAGGCGCGTCCGCCCTGCTCGGTCGTGGTGCGCGCAGCGTCGGCGACTGGATCACGTACCTGCGCTCCGTCGGCGTCGGCGCCAACGTCACGCTGCGCAGCGCCCCGCTCGTGCCCGAGCGATTGTGGCGCATCGTCGAGAGCGCGAACGCCAAGCCCGTCGACCGGGCCGCCGCCGCGGTCGCGCTCGCGGCGGGCGGCGAAGACCGAACCCGCCTTCGCATCGCGGCCGACGCCACGGTCGAGCCGAGGCTCCGCGTCGCGCTCACGACCGTGGCAGAAGGCGACGCCGACGACGCCACGCTGACGAAGGCGCTCGAGGAGCTCGAGATATCGAGCTGATGCGTGAACGTACAAAAAACCACACGCCAAATGCTCCTCTAGCCAATCGACCCTGGCCTTTGCTAAACCGGCACGCCTAACAGACGACCGTGTGCTCCCAGTCTAGGCGGGGGCCGAGGAGGAGACGACATGTCGACGAAGCGTTGGTTCAAGTTTGCGTCGTGGCCGCTGCTCGGAGCAGCTCTCGTGGCTCCGATGTTCATTCAGTGCGGTGGCGGCATGGGCGACCTGCCCGGCGGCGCCAACATTCCCGGCGGCATCGGCAAGTGCCCCGACATGACGAACGCGGAAGCGGTCCTCGGCTTCGACTGGGCCGGCACCTACAAGATCGACGCCGCCTCGGCGGAGCGCATCAAGGGCGGCGTGGCAGCGGCGGTCGAGCTCAAGGGCGTCGCCGCGCAGATCGACGCGGACCTGAAGACGGGTTGCGGCGCGCTCGCGCACGACCTCGGCGCCGCCGGCGACTACAAGACCGGCAAGGAAGCCTGCGACGCGGCCATCAAGGCCATCAACGACACCAAGGCCAAGCTCGGCAAGGTCACCATCGCGCTCGACATGCAGGCGCCGAAGTGCGGCGCGTCGATGGACGTGGTCGCCGACTGCGCCGCCAAGTGCGACGCCACCGTCAAGCCCGGCAGCGCCAAGGTCGAGTGCGAGCCCGGCAAGCTGCAGGGTTCGTGCTCCGCCCAGTGCGAGGGCTCCTGCGACGTCGAGGGCGGCGCCAAGTGCGACGGCCAGTGCAGCGGCAAGTGCGACGCGAAGGTCACCGGCAAGTGCGACGGCACCTGCGACGGCAAGTGCGATGGCAAGCCGGGCAAGGCTTCGTGCGCGGGCACCTGCGAGGGTACGTGCACGGGTAACGTCGAGGGCAGCTGCTCGGGCTCGTGCTCCGGGTCGTGCCAGCTCAAGGCGAAGGCCGAGTGCAAGGGCACGTGCAGCGGCAGCTGCTCGGCCGAGATGAAGGCCCCGAAGTGCACCGGCGAGGTCAAGCCGCCGCAGATGAGCGCGGAGTGCAAGGCTCACTGCGACGCCAAGGCCGAGGCCAAGGTGGAGTGCACGCCCGCTCACATCGGCGTGCGCATCTCGGGTGGCGACGCCGCCCAGGTGGCGAAGTTCAAGACCGCGCTCGAGAAGGACCTGCCGCTCATCGCGAAGGTGGCGCTCGGCATGGGCGACCGCGTCAAGAAGCTCGGCGGCGACGTGAAGACGGTCGTCGAGGGCGCGCAGAGCGTCGTCCAGACCGCGGCGCAGGGCGCGGCGGCCACCGGCGCGGCGCTGACGGCGTGCGTGGCGGCTCCGTTCAAGGATGCGATCGACGCGGCCGGCGGCATGTCGGCCGACGTGAGCGTGTCGGTGAACGTGAGCGCGAGCGTCTCGGGCGGCGCGGGCGGCGGCGGCGGAAGCGCCTCCGGCAGCGCGGGTGCGAGCGCGAGCGGCAGCGCCGGCGCTCACTGAGATAGAGCAGGCAGTACGACGACGCGGGATCCTTCACGGGGTCCCGCGTCGCTCGTTTAAGGGGGGCGGAGACGGAGACGAAGGCGGAGGCGGAGGGTTGCGGGATAGCTTTCTGGCGGTATGGTTTCGGGCCCCGGCGCGTTAAGGGTTAGGGCTCTTCGATGACCACTCTTCCGCTTGGAATTTCACGCCTTTTCCCGGGTCAGGTTGCGCCCGGGGCGGCCGCGCCGGACCTGGCCGAGCGGGCGCTTCGGGGCGACGAGGCGGCGTGGAACACGCTCATCGCCCGGCACAACCATCGCGTCGTCGTGGCGCTCGTCGCTCGCGGGCTCCCGCTCGAGCGCGCCAAGGACATCGCCCAGGAGGCGTGGCTGCGCCTGCTCGAGCAGCAGCGCGCGGGCAAGCTGCGCGAGCTGAAGCTCCCGGCGCTCGCGGTGACGCAGGCGACGTTCCTCGCGCTCGACGCCGCGCGCCGCGACAACAAGAC
>DATIQP010000341.1:0-1774 GCA_035470765.1 Polyangiaceae bacterium
CAGCGTCCGCGCCGAGGTCACCGACGCCGCCACGCTCCGCGAGCTCGCCGAGAAGCTCCGCGACAAGCTCGGCTCCGCGGTCGTGCTCGTCGGCGCGGCGGGCAAGGACAAGGCGATGCTCGTCTGCACCGTCTCCAAGGACCTGACCGACCGTTACAAGGCCGGCGACATCATCCGCGGCGTCGCGCAGCTCGTCGGCGGCAGCGGCGGAGGCCGCCCCGACATGGCGCAGGCCGGCGGCACCGACGTGGGCAAGCTCGACGAGGCGCTCGCGAGCCTCTACGCCCGGCTGGGGTAGCGGGGGCGGCGGCCGAAGAACCATGAAATGTCATAGTTATGATTTGAATATTCATGGTACGCTGGCCGGGTGGTCGATCGAGCGAGCTTCCGGCACGCCACCGAGCGCCTGCTCGGCGACTACCGCGTCGTGGCGCTCGTCGGGGCGCGGCAGGTAGGCAAGACGACGCTGGCGCGGGAGATCGCGCGGCGCAAGAAGGCCACGTACTTCGATCTCGAAGATCCGAAGGACCTGGCGCGGCTCGAGGAGCCGAGCCTCTGGTCGCAGGAGCTGCACGGTCTGGTGGTGCTCGACGAGGTCCAGCGCAGACCGGACATCTTCCCCGTGCTCCGCGTGCTCGCCGACAAGCCACGCGGCCCGCGCTTCCTGGTGCTCGGCAGCGCCTCGCGCGAGCTCCTGCGCCAGAGCTCCGAGTCGCTCGCGGGTCGCATCGCGTACCTCGAGCTCCCTCCCCTCGGCCTCGGTGAGGTCGGCGCGAAGAACACGGACAGGCTCTGGCTCCGCGGCGGCTTCCCGCGCTCGTTTCTCGCGCAGAGCGACCCCAAGAGCTTCGACTGGCGCCGGAGCTTCGTCTCCACGTTCGTGGAGCGCGACGCGCCCCAGCTCGGCGTCGCCGTCGCCGCCGCGACGCTGCGGCGCTTCTGGTCGATGCTCGCCCACGTCCACGGCCAGACGCTCAACTACTCGGACCTCGCGCGCTCGATGGGCGTCAGCGACATGACCGTGCGCCACTACGTCGACGCGCTCGAGCAGACGTTCATGGTGCGCCGGCTCATGCCCTGGCACGAGAACCTCGCCAAGCGCCAGGTGAAGTCCCCCAAGCTCTACTTCGCGGACACGGGCCTATTGCACACGTTCATGGACGTCCGCACGCTGGGTGAGCTCCGCGCCCACGCGAGGGTAGGCGCGTCGTGGGAGGGCTTCTGCATCGAGGCCATCGTCCGGAGGCTCGGCGCCGAGCGCGACCGGTGCTTCTTCTGGGCCACCCACCAGGCCGCCGAGCTCGATCTGCTCGTCGTGCGGGGAAAGGCGCGCCGCGGCTTCGAGGTCAAGCTCACCGCCGCGCCGAAGGTCACGCCGTCGATGCGCATCGCGCTCGCCGATCTGAAGCTCGACTCCATCGACGTCATCCACGCGGGCGAGGACACCTTCCCGCTCGGAGACCGAGTGCGCGCGGTAGCGCTCCGGCGGATCGACGTGGACATCGCGCCGGTGCGCTGACGCCATGGCCCCCGCGGACCTGCGCCGCGATGGTGACCGATGCCCCGATGTGTTAGTGCCTCGGCGAGGTGAGCCCCCACGCCTGGAGATGCTTGTATGTTGCACTGAGCTGCGCCGCCCTTGCCGCCTGCCACGGCGCGCGGGACGAGGCGCGGACCCTGGTCGGCGCGGTCGACCGCTTCAGGCAAGCCAGCAACGACGACAAGCCCGCGCTCGCCGACGCGCTCGACAAGGTCGCGTGCACCGACGAGGCCG
>DATIQP010000342.1:0-6390 GCA_035470765.1 Polyangiaceae bacterium
GCCCCTGCTCTTCTGGCATCGGTGGCCGCGCCTCAGTTACTTCTACAGCGGCTTCGCCGTGCTCTTCGTCATCGTGAACGTGATCTCGCAGTGGGTGCTCGGCGAGTGCTTCCTCACCACGCTGTCGCGGTTCTTCTGGACGCGTTCGTCGGGCGCGCCGCCGGAGGAGGTGCAGGAGTGGTTCACGGTGCGCTTCGCGCGATGGGTGTTCCACATGACGCCCTCGCACGGCACCATCAAACGATTGACGGAGCTACTCATCTTCGTGTGCTCGGTCGGAGCCTTCTACTCGATGCACAAGCTGCTCCGCGGGCACGAGTTTCCGCGGCGCGCGTGACCGCACGGGGTCACACCGAGGCCACGAACATCCTCACGAGCGCGGCGTTCTCGTGCGGCTCGCCGGGCAGGTAGCGACGCCAGAGCGCGTCGAAGCCGACGTGGTCGCACCTCGCGAAGCCCGCTCGCACGGTGGGCGCTCCGGCGGATTCCGGGTCGAAGCGGCCCAAGACCCCGTCGAAGACCACACGGCTCCCCTTGCCGCCCGTGCGCGCGATGAAGCGCAGCGTGCGATCGATCGCGCCGTCGTCGAGGTAGGCGACCACCCCCTCCCAGACGAAGAGCGTGCTCGCGCCCCGGCGAAAGCCTCGAGCATCGAGCGCGGCCTCGAGCGCCACGTCGAAGCTCGTATCGTTGAAGTCGCACGCCACGTCCTGGACCCACGACGGCCTGGGAACGGCGGCCGCTTCGAGCAGAGCGCGCTTGTTCGCGAGCTGCTCGGAAAAATCGACCTCGTAGACACGCGCGCCGCGCTCGGCGATCTCCGGTATGCGGAGCGCGCGCGCGTCGAAGCCCGCGCCCAGCAGGACGAGCTGCGGGTCGGAGGATTCGCGCACGAGGTCGTCGATGAAGCGCGTGCGAAGCCGGATGGCGTCGCAGAAGAACGGCAGCCCGAGGAAGTGCTCCACGCCCTCGCGCGCGTGAGCGCCCGCCGCGACGAAGATGGACGCGTACGGGTCGGCGAAGAGCCGCTCTGGAGCCGCGCGCTCGCCCTCTTGGGCGCGTATGGCGGCGATCGCGAAGGCCGTGTCGGAGACGGAGAGCATGGCCCCGAGCATACAGCGCCGACTCAGTCCCCGAATCGCTCCCGAGGCGGGCGCAGCCGCTCCCACCGCTCGTAGTCGAGCTTTTCGCGCTTGCGCAGCAGCGGCAGCAGGACGAGCCCGGCGACGAAGCCGCCGACGTGCGCGACGAACGCGACGCCGCCCGCGGGGTTGACCTGGAGCGCATTCCACAAGTTGACGACGAAGAACTCGGCGATGACGAACCAGGCCGGCAGCAGCAAGAACAGGCCCCAGAAGAGCCACAACAGAGGGATCGGGTTGATCACCGTGATGGGCGAGCGCGGATACAGGACGGCGTACGCGGCGAGCACGCCGGCGATGGCTCCCGAAGCGCCGAGCATCGGGATGTGCGACAACGGGCTGACGGCGACCTGCGCGAGCGCCGCGACCAGGCCGCTCAGCAGGTAGAAGATCAGGTAGCGCGCGTGGCCGAGGGCATCCTCGATGTTGTCCCCGAAGATCCAGAGGAAGAGCATGTTGCCGGCGACGTGCGTGATGCCGGCGTGAAGGAACATGTGCGTGAAAAGCCCGGGAAGGCCGAGCGACGGGTGCGCCACGAGCAGGGCCGGCACGAGCGCATACTGCTGGACGAACGACTCGGCGTCCGTACCCTGGGCCACGAGCCACGCCTCGAAGCCGAAGACCGCGAGGTTCGCCGCGATCAGGACGTAGTTGACGAACGGGACGACGCGCGTCGGCAGGTGGTCGCGAACGGGCAGCATGGTGCGCCTGCGTCTTTGATAAGCACGCACGCGCCGGGTGTGGAGTGGCCGACACGGCTCCGCTGAGGTGACCGAGCGACCGCAGGACGTGGTACCTTCCGCGTGTCATGGCGTCCAAGATGGCCGATCCGGTTCGTCAGCTCGAGCACACCCACGGGCATTTGAACGAGCTCGCGGTGGACGTGAAACGACTCCTCGCCGAGGAGAGCACGTCAGCCGAGGCGCGCGCTGAGCTGATCTCGGCGCTGGAGCTGCTGCGGGACGAGCTCTTGACCCACTTCGCGAACGAGGAGGAAGCGCTCTTTCCGTTCATCCGCGCGAACGTCCCGTCCAAGGCCGGCGCCGTGGAGCGCCTCGAGGGTGCGCACGACGCCATCTGCGGCTCGGTCACGCGCCTCGTGTACCTCGCCGCTCACGAAGGGGACGCGGCTGCCCTGGGCGGCCTTCACCGGCGCTTCGAGAGCGCGTACACCGAGCACTCGCAGATGGAAGCCATGCTGTTCGACGAGCTCGCGCGGGGCCTCACGGCGATCCAGCGCGGCGAGCTCGCGGTGCTGATGCGCGGCGTCGCGGGCGGTCACTCCACGTAACCCGGCCGCACGCGTTGCGCGGGCGCCGCAGCCACTGCACACGCCGCGCTCGGACCCTCGGGGAATCCCGCGCGACTGCTTCTTGCAGCGCGGCCTTCCGTGTCCGACGCGGAGCGTGACATTCGGATCGACGAGTCGCAAGACGCGCCGCAGCACCCGGGGGTCGAGATCGCCGTCTTCGCCGTCCTCGCGGTCTTGCTCCTGACCGATCTGATCGCGGACGCGCTGGGGACGTCGACGCTGCACGTCGCCGTCGAGGTCGCGGCGACCACCTTCTCGGCCGCCGCCGCCGTGCGCCTGTGGCTGCGCCTGGCCGCCAAGCGGAGCGCCACGGCCCGGCGGATGGAGGAGCTGCGCGGCCGCCTGCGGGCTGCGAGCGAGGAAGCGGAGCGCTGGCGCGCGGAGGCGCACGAAGCGCTGGCGGGGCTCGGGGCGGCGATCGAGCGGCAGTGCGATCGCTGGGGCCTCACCGAGGCGGAGCGAGCGGTCGCGGTGCTCCTGCTCAAGGGCCTGAGCATGAAGGAAATCGCCGCCGTCCGCGGTACGGCCGAGCGCACGGCGCGGCAGCAGGCGCTCGTCGTCTACCGCAAGGCTGGGCTGGCCGGGCGAGCCGAGCTGTCGGCGTTCTTCCTCGAGGACTTGCTGGCCCCTGGGCCGCCGCCTCGAGCGCCCTGATCCGCCCATCGAACGTTCGGCCAATCCTCGCGCTGGCGCCGGCATCCGTCGAATGCCGGATGGGCCACGACGGGGCCGAGGGCCATGATGCCAGCCTCGGAGGTGCACATGTCACGTCGTCTCGTCCTCGCGCTCTCGGCCGCCGTCAGCGCTTTCATCCTCGTCGTCGTCGGCGCCGTAGCCAGCTATGCGCTGCGCACACCTCCACCGAGCCCCACCGTCGCGAGCGCCGCCCCGGCGGACAGCGTGTCCGTGGACGTGGTCCTCGCTCGCGAGGCCGAGTACCGCCGGCTCATCGACGAGGCGAACGCTCGGCTCCGCGCCGAACAGGCGGCCGCGGCCGCGCCCGCAGAGACCCCGGCGAACGGGACCGCGCGCGCCTTCGAGCGCGGCGGCGAGGAGGAAGAGCACGGCCGGGCCCGGACCGCCCGGCGCCACCATCACGAGCACGAGGAGCACGAACATGGCGACCATGACGGCTGATCCTCGTCGCTCGACCGCGACCGCCCGCTTCGCCATGACGCTCGCGGCGATCGCCGCCACCCTCGGCGGCTGGCTGGCCATGGCGCGCGTCGAGCAGGCGACCCCGACCGCGAGCGGAGCGGAGGCCGGCAGCGCTCGGCTGCCGCCGCTCCCCTCGCTCGAACCGCGGGCGGATACGACACGGCCGGCGCGGCGTCCGGTGCCGATCGCCACCACCCGAGCGTCGAGGTGACCGAATTGTACGCGCTCGATTTCAAGGTGATGGGCTGCGAGACGCGCGTCGTCCTCGACAGCGAGGCGCCCGGCGCGTCGGCGGCGCTCGAGAGCGTCGCGGTGTGGCTCGTGGAGTGCGAGCGCCGCCTCAGTCGCTTCGACTCCATGAGCGCGCTCAGCACGCTCAACGACTTCGGGTGGGCGGACCACGTCGACGAGGTGCTCTGGGACGCGGTCGACGCGGCGCTCAGGGCGGCCTCGGAGACCGATGGCCTCGTCACGCCGACGGTGCTCGCCGCGCTCGAGGCGGCGGGCTACGACCGCAGCTTCGACGCTCTGGAGCGCGAGCAGGGCAACCCGCTCGGAGCGCCGCGCGTCCCGGACTGGAAGGGCGTCGAACGCGACCCCGAGACACGCTCGATCCGGCTCCCGGCGGGCGTGCGACTCGATCTCGGCGGGACCGCGAAGGGCTGGTGCGCGGACGCGGCCGCCTCGAGGCTGAGCGTGCTGGGGCCCGCGCTCGTCGACATCGGGGGTGATGTCTCCATGAGCGAGGCGACGCGCGACCCGTGGCCCATCGCGATCGAGGATCCGCGGGGGGCCGACGAGCCGCTCGACGTCGTGCTGGTGCCCCGCGGCGGCGTCGCGACCTCGGGGCGGAACGTGCGACGCTGGCGGCGCGCCGGCATCGAGCAGCACCACGTCATCGATCCGAGGACGGGCGCGCCGGCGCGCACCGACGTCCTCACCGCGAGCGTCATCGCGGGGCGGGCGCTGGACGCGGAGCTCGCCGCCAAGCGCGTGCTGCTCGAGGGGAGCGAGGCGGGGCTCGCGTGGATCGACAGCCGTCCCGAGCTGGCGGCCATCGTGGTGCGCGACGACGGGCACGTGCTGCGTAGCCGACGCTTCGAGAGCCACTCGTACAGGAGCGCTTCATGAAGGACGCTCGCGCTCCGCTCGACGTCGACTTCGACGCGCTGCAAGCGCCCAAGGCCGTTCTGGTCGGCGCCGCGCTCGGCGGCGCGCTCGCCCTGCTCGTTCTGCCTGACGTCGTGCCGGCCGTGGCCCACTCCCTCGTCGCGCCCCAGCCCAAGACGTGGTGGTACCTGAGCCGGGCGAGCGGGCTCGTGGCCTACGCGATGCTGAGCGTGTCGATGCTGCTGGGGCTGCTGCTCTCCACGCGGTTCGCGAAGGCATGGCCGGGCAGCGCCAGCGCGTTCGTCCTGCACGAGCACGCGAGCGGGCTCGGCCTCGCGGCGGCGATCTTCCACGGCCTCGTGCTCCTGGGCGATCGGTACACGAGCTTCCGTCCGCTCGAGATCCTGCTGCCGTTCGGCGCGTCGTACCGTCCGGCCGCGGTGGGCCTCGGGCAGCTCGCGCTCTACGGGCTCGCGCTGCTCGTGGCGAGCTTCTACGCGCGCAAGCGCATCGGACAGCGGGCGTGGCGCTGGCTGCACTTCGCGAGCTTCCTCGTCTACGCGCTCGCGCTCGCGCACGGAGTGGCCCTGGGCACCGATCGCGGGCTGGTCGTCGCGGGGCTCGTGCCGGCCGCGGCTGTGCTGTTCTTCGGGGTGTACCGGACGCTCGCCCACACGCTCGGCGAGACGCCCCCGCCGCGCCGTCGCGCCGCCGGTCTGGCGGACCGCGCGAGCTGACCGATTCGCACGGCGGGCGCTTGTGGTAGTTTGGTGGTCCGCCGACATGCACCGCCAGCACGTTCCCTGGCCGTTCGGATCCTCGGGCATGCGAAGCGCGCTCGGCGCGTTCGCGCTGGCCCTCGGCGCCTGCTCGTCGCCCCCTCCTCCGCCGGTCGCGCCGCCTCCGCCGCCCGTGATCGCGCGGCCGATCATCCCGGTCGTCGTCGTCGATCTCGACTTCGATGACGCGACCGAGGACCAGGCCGAAGCGTTGACCGCGGCGCTCCGCTCGCGGGTTGGCGGCATGCCGGGGTGGCGGCTCGACGCGCAGCGGCCGTCGATGACCACGCTCCTGCCCGCGTTCTCCTGCCCGCGACCGCCCGACGCGTCGTGCCTCGACCGCATCGGCAAGCTGCTCGAGGTGGACCACTACTTCTGGGGCACGGTGACGAAGGCTGCCGCGCCGGATGACGTCGTGGCGGAGATCCACTACTGGGGCCGCGGCGAGATCGAGCAGGTCGCACGCGAGACCTACAGCGACAACCTCACCGATCAGAACGACGATGCGCTTCGCCGGATCGCCTTCCACCTCGTCGAGCAGCTGGACGCCCGGCGCAAGGCCGAGAAGCCGCTGACCGGTGAGCTCAGCGGCGCGGATCCTACTCGAAGAAGGTGACGACGCCCGTCGCGAGATCGTAGACCGCGGCGACGATGACCACGAGGCCTCGCTCGACGAGGTCGCGCAGCAGCGGGCTCGACCCGCGGAGCTCGTGCGCCGAGGCGATGGCGTTGACGCGCACGGCCTCCGCCAGTCGCGTCTCGTGGTCGCCGGGCCCGTGGAACAGGTGCGCGACGTGGGGGGTGATGAGGTCGACGATGGACTGCAGGTTGCGCGACTCGTGCGCCCCTCCCTCGAGCGCCTGCACGGTGGCGCCGATCGCGCCGCACT
>DATIQP010000343.1:0-3468 GCA_035470765.1 Polyangiaceae bacterium
GTCTGGACGGGGTAGTCGTCGGGCGTGAAGGCGCCGCCTTCCTTGGCGATGTAGAGGTCGACGCGCGGCAGCGGCAGCGTCGACAGGTCGACCATCGTGGTCTCGGCGTAGCGCGGCTTGAGCTCGCCCTTCTCGTAGTCCTCGAGCAGCTGCGGCCACACGCCCTCCGCCTCGCCCACGACGACGGCGTCGGCGTGAAGGGCGGCCTCGTCCGGGCGCATCGTCGGGAAGATGCCGCCCATCACCACGGTGCGGCCCCGCGCGCGGAACGCGTCGCCGAGCTCCATGGCGCGCTTCGCCGACGGCGTGAAGAACGAGATCGCGACGATGTCGACGTCGTCGTCGAGCCCCACGTCCTCGAGGCGGTCGTCGCGGAAGTCGAACTCCCAGTGCGGGGGCGTCACGGCGGCGAGGCACGCGATGCCGAGCGACGGCGGGCCGAAGTATTCGTTGCACGGCACGTGCTGGCGGAGCTCGGGGTGAGCCTCGGCGTGGCGCGCGAACTTGGGATAGACGAAACGGATCTTCACGAGCTCTCTCTCCTATCAGCTGTCAGCTGGCCCTTCGTTGCCCTGCCCCGTCCGCGTCCGGTTCGGCGGCTGCGTACAATCGATCGGCGACGCGCGCCGAGACGCGCTCCACGTCGGCCGTGTCCGCGAGCGCGTCGAGCTCGCCGGTCGCGTCGCGAAGCAAGCGCCGCACCGCGAGCGTCACCGTGTCGTCGTCCTCGCTCGTCGCGTGGACGACCGCCGCGACGGCGGCGAGGTGGGCGACCTCGGCGCGGCCGAGGTGAATGAGCACGCCCTGCTTGCCCACGATCGCCGCGCCGTACGCGGCGCGGAGCGCGTCCGCCGCGGCGTCCAGGTGCTCGGCGAGGCTGTCGCACTCCTCGGCGAGGTCCGGGAGCGAGACGTAGCGGGCGCGCAGGCGGGTCGCGCGCGCACGCCCCGTGAGCCGCGCCGCGGCGATGCGCAACAGCAGCACGTCATTGGCGCCCTCGAAGATGCGTGTGACGCGACAGTCGCGCAGCAGCCGCGCTACGCCCGCGTCCTCGAGCACGCCGAGCGCTCCGTGGAGCTGGATGGCGCCGTCGCACGCCTCGAACGCGCGCTCGCTGGCGAACACCTTCACCGCCATGGTCAAGGCCTCGGCGGGGTCCCCGCGATCGAGCGCCGTCGCGGCGCTGTCGACGAGGGCCTCGGTGGCGAAGAGCATCGCGGCCTGATCGGCGACGCGCGTCTTCACCGCGGAGAAGTCTCCGAGCAGGCGGCGGAACTGCCTGCGCGAGGTCACGTGCGCGACGCACGCGTCCAGCGCGGCGCGCATCGTCCCCACGCAGCCGGACGCCATGAGCGTGCGGCCCCACGACAGCACGGCGTAGGCGGCCTCGAGCCCGCGGTCGGACGATCCGAGCAAGTGCGACGCCGGCACGCGCACGTCGGCGAAGCTGACGGTCACGGTCGACGAGGCGCGGATGCCGAGCTTGTTCTCTTCGGCGCCGATGCCGAGCCCCGGCGTGTCCTTCGGCACGAGCACGAGCGCATGGCCGCGCGCGCCCGTGCGCGCGAGCACGGTGTAACACCCGGCGATACGGCCGTTGGTCACGTAGCTCTTCTCGCCGTCGAGCGCGATCGTGTCTCCCTCCAAGCGCGCCGTCGTCCTCACGGCCATCAGGTCGGAGCCGGCCGACGCCTCGGTGGCGGCGAAAGCGCCGATCCACTCGCCGGTGGCGAGCCGAGGCAGCACGCTCGCCGCGACGTCGGCCACGCCGTGGGCGACGATCCCGCGGGTGCCGAGCCCGGTGTGGAGGCCCACCATCGTGGCCACCGAGCGGTCCCACGTCGCCAGCTCGGCGATGACGGCGCACGCGTCGCGGAGCGTGAGGCCGGCGCCTCCGTGCTCGACCGGAAGCGCCATGCCGAACAGGCCGAGGTCGGCCAGGCCGCGCACGACCTCCTCCGGGACGCGGCCCGCCCGTTCGATCGCCGCCGCGTCGACGTGGCGCCGTGCGAACCGGCGCACCTCTCCGAGGAGCATCGAGCACTCGGCGCTGGGCTGCGCGCCGACGGGCGGCGCCTCGGGAGTTGGCTCGCTAGGCGCGTGCACCGCTGGCCGCCTCCCCCACCTTCATCGAGCGCTCGACGAAGACGCACGCGTCGTGGAACGTGACGATGCCCATCGCATCGTCGATGTCGAGGTGGATGCCGAGCTCTTCGCTGATGGAGGACAAGAGCTCCAGGCTGCCGAGCGAGTCCATCCCGAGGTCTTCGCGCAGGCGGCTCTCGGCGTGGATCTGCGAGACGTCGATCTCGAGGATCTCCGCTACCAGCTTCTGCATACGCGATCGAACTTCGTTTTCAGCGAGCATGTTGTCTCCGTTCTTCCTGTGTGCCCGAGGCCTTGGTCACCCCGAGCCGCATCATCCAGCGACGCGCGGCGTCGATGGCTTCGTCCAGATCCGTCCAGCGCAGCGCGAGCTCGCGCTCGGCGAGCGAGCTCGACACCGGCTTGCCCATCGCCACGAGGTCGACGAGCTCGCGCGGGAAGGGCACGCGGTCGCGCTTTCCCTCGGCCTCCTTCTCGGCCGCGTCCGCGCGGGCGCGCGCCTCGTCCAGGCCGATCTTCGGCACGTCGAAGGGGACGCCGTAGCGAGCCGCGACCTGCTCGAGCAGGGCGTCGAAGCGCACGTTGTGCCCCGCGATGCAGTAGCGCGGGCTCTTGCTCGTGATCGCGGCGACGTGGGCAACCGCGACGTCGTCGACGGAGAGGACGTTGATCCAGCCGTCGATCCGGAACGGCAGAAGCCCGCGCATGAGCGCGGCGAGCAGACCGTTGGTGCCGAGCCGGTAGTCGCGCGGGCCGATGCAGCCGCCGACGAGCAGCGACACGGCGTCGAGGCCGCGCTCGCGCGCGCGGTCGACCTCGAGCTCCATCGCCTTCTTGACCGTCGGGTAGACGCCCTCGGACGGGTCGGGCGGGGTGACGTCGTCTTCGTCGGCGAACGAGTCGGCGTGCTTCGGCCCGAGCGCCGCGACCGACGAGGTGTAGACCAGCCGCGTGCGGGTCTCGATCGCCGCGTCGCAGACGTTGCGGATCCCGCGGGTGGCGAGCTCGAGCGACGCGCCGAGGTCGGTCGAGTAGCGGGGGTAGTACCCCGCCGCCATGACGGCGACGTCGCAGCCCTGCATGGCGGTCTCGAGCGACGCTCGATCCTCGAGCGACGCCCACACCACCTCGAGCGGCCGCTGCCCGAAGAGGATGGTGGGCGTCGACTTGCGGCGCGTCACGCGCACGTGCACGTGGCACGCGAGCAGCTCGTCGACCACGCGCAACCCGATGAACCCGCTAGCCCCCAGGACGAGCGCTCGCATCATCCCCCTCCTTGTTCGACGAGCTTCGCGCACTCGCGGCGGCGCGCCTTGCCGCTCGTCGTCTTGGGCACCGCGCCGAGCGGCCAGAGGTGCACCT
>DATIQP010000344.1:0-15137 GCA_035470765.1 Polyangiaceae bacterium
CGACGACACCAAACCCGGCACCGACGAACGCCGCCACGCCGAACGGCTCTACCGCCGAGCGCTCGCGGGGCGCGCCTATCGCCGCGCCGCCGACGGACGCACCGCGGACGCGCGCGCCGACTTCGATGCCATCGCCAGCAAGACCGGTTCGCTGGAGAGCATCATCGGGTCCATCGAGCTGCGGCTGCGCAGCGAGAAGGCGGATGGCATCCGCGCCGACTACGAAGCCCGCTCCGCCACCCTTTCCGCGCCGACGCTCGCGTTCGTCAGGGCGTACCTCCTCGCCGCCGACCTCCCATCGCTCGAGGGAAAGGCCTTCGACAAGAGCGCCGCGGACGCAATCGCGTCGCTGCGAGGCCAGTGGCCCGAGCTCAAGAACAAGCGCGCCGTTCGCGCGCTGTACGGCTCCGTCCTGCACCAGATGTTCCTGCGCACCGGCGACCTCGCTCTCGCCGCGCGCGCCAACGTCCACTACCTCGTGGCGCTCGACCTCGTCGGGCGAAACGCACGCTACCGGGCCATGATGCTCAACGACCTCGGGATGCTGCACGCCGCCGTCGGCAACTACCAGATGGGGCTTGCGTACCTGACACGCCGCGCGGAGCTCCCGTACGTCGACGACGCCCCGAGCCTCACGACGCGAATGACGGAAGCGCGGGCGCTGCTCCACGCGGGCCGCGAGGCCGACGCGGCGAAGGTCGCCGACGACGCGCTCGCGATGATCGAGCGCGCGCCCGCCCTCGCCGAGTACCGCGTGCTCGCGCTGGACCGCGCCGCGCTCTACAACCTCGCCGCGGGACGCTTCGATCGCTCCCTCGCCCTCTACGACGCCCTCACCCCGCTCGTCGACGCCCCGACCGCGAAGGGCTCGAACGCTCGTCGCAACCGCTTCGTCACGCACCTCGCGCGGGCGGCTGCCACGCTCGGTGCGAAGAAGCCGGAGCGCGCGCTCGCGGACCTCGCGATCGTCGAGCCCGCCCTGCGCGATCCGACCATGCGCGACGTGCTCCAGTGGCCTCACGCGAGCAGCGATCACGTCATGTCGTCGTACGGGGCGATCACCGCGGGGCTACGGGCCAACGCATACGGCGCGCTCGGCAACCTGGACCTCCAGGCGCGCGCGATGCAGGACCGGCGAGCGCTCTTCGCCGAGCGTTTCCAGCGGTCTCAGCGCAACGAGTACCTGCGCGCCCTCTCGCTCGTCGAGAGCCGCCTCGCCGACAATTCCGCTGCTCGCAACGATCCCAAGGCGGCGGGAGGTTGGGTGAGCGCCGCGCTCGCTCACGCCGACGACTTGCGCGCGCGCTCGACCGAGGTGAGCCCACGCGTGCAGCTCGATGTGGTCTGGCTCGCGGCCGAGCTGAGCCTGTTCACGAACGCGCCCCTGTCATTCGATCTCCAGAAACGCCTCGAGACCGCGCGCGCCGACGCCGCCCACGGCAGCGACCCCACGCTCCGCGGCCGAGCCAGCTGGTTGGATGTTTATCAGGTGCTCACCAGCCCCAAGTGAGGCCGTGGCTACCACGGGTGGCCAGCGTTAGCCGTGCTCGCCGTGCCCCTCGCGCTCGAAGCCCTCGAGCACCTGGAGCATCTCCGGCGTCGGCTTGAGCATCTGCGGCTTGCCGTCGGGACCGTTCATCACCCAGGCCCACGAGCCGTCCTCGAGCGGCACGCGCTCCACCTCGCCCCGCTGCTCGGCGTGCCAGAGGACGTGCGCCACATCCTGGGGTGACATCTTCGGCCCGCCAATGCCCGCGAGCTTACGGCTGGCCGCGGCCGCGAGCGCGCTCTTCTTCTTCTTGGCCATGGGGAGGTGCCTTTACCACATTCGTGGCCAAGCCAGCTTGACTGACGCGGGTCCATGCGGAACCAACCCGGGTGCGGGTTGTCGGTGGAAGAAGAGACCAAACTGGAGCGTAAGCCGTAGGGAGTTCTATGCGACCCGTCGTGTGGCAGATTTCGACGTTCGCGGCGATGGGGGCGGCCATTTTCCTAGCCTTCCATCCGCTGAGCTCGGGATCGCCGCCGCAGGCGGGAGGGCCCGCGAGCGCCTCGGCGAAGGCGGCCTCCACGGGCAGCGGCGACGGCTTGTTCTCGAGCCTCTTCGGCGGAGGCGGGAGCGCGGCTGCGCCCGTCGCCCACACCGGCACACACCTCGAGGCGCTGAACGCGGCGCGTAACGCGACCGAGCAGTGCGAGGCGCTCGGCCAGCTCGGCGCGGAGGCGGCGGGCGACCAGCAGGCGATCTCGGCCATCACCGAGCGAACGGCCGAGAGCTACCCGCGCACGGTTCGCTTCTGCGCGATCCACGCGCTCGAGCAACTCGGAGGCGGCCCGGCGCGGAGCTTCCTCGGCGAGCTGGTCAACGACAAGGACCCTCACGTGCGCGCCGAGGCGCTGCGCGCGCTCGCCTCGAAGGCGAACGAGGACGCCGACGCGCTCTCCATCGTGACCGCGGCGGCCCACAGCGACGACCGCGACACGCGCACGGAGGCGCTGCTCGCGCTCGGCGAGGCGCACGTGCCCCAGGCCTCGGCGCTGATCCAGGCCGCGCTCGCCGGCGAGTCGGGCGAGGCGCAGGCGCGGCTCGTCTACGCGCTCGGCGAGACGCGCGATCCGGCCGCGGTGGCGACCCTGTCGAAGATGCTGGACGACACGTCGAGCGGGACGCGGCGCGCGGCGCTCGAGGCGCTCGGCGCGATCGGAGGCGCCGACGCCGTGGCCACGCTCGAGAGCTCGCTCGAGAACGGCTCGCGCGCGGACGTGCAGGCGGCGGCGCAGGCCCTCGCGCGGACGGGCGACCCCGGCGCCAAGAGTGCCCTCATCGCGGCGGCGCAGTCCTCGCGGCGCAGCGAGCAGGTCGCCGCGCTCCAGGCGCTCGCGCAGGTCGACGGGCCGGAGGTGCGCGACACCATGCTCAAGGCCCTCCGCGGGACCGACTCGCAGACCGTCGCGATGGCAGCGTCGTGGTTCTCCGGCCACGGCGACCGCACGGCCATTCCGGAGCTCGCGGCGCTCGCCAAGACGGCGCCGCAGAGCGCGCGCGGCTCGATCCTCTCGGTGCTCGCGAGCATGGGCGGCGACGAGGCGCGCGACGCCGTCGCGCAGATGGCGAAGACGCCCGGCCCGGATCAGGGGACCGCGCTCAGCCAGCTGATGAACATGAACGGCGGCAAGGAGCAGGGCCGCAAGATCGCGCTACAGATGCTCAAGGACGGCGGCCAGAACGGCCCGCTCGCGCTCTCGCTGCTCGGCCAGGACGGCACGCCCGAGGCGCGCGACGCGCTCGTCGAGGTGGCGCGCGGCGGCGGGCAGTCGGCGGCGATGGCGATGAACGCGCTCGCGCAGCAGGGCGATCCCCAGGCGATGCGCTCGCTCGGCGACATGGCGCGCTCGGGCAAGACTCCCGAGATCCGCGCGCGGGCTCTCGGCGCGCTCGCGCAGGCGGGCGATCCGAAGGTGACACCGACGTTGCTCTCCGCCGTGCGCGACGGCGACGTCGGCGTAAGCCGCGCGGCGGTGGCCGGCCTGGCCCGCGTCGGCGGCCCGGACGCGGAGCGCGCGCTGATCGACGCCACCAACGACAAGGACCAGGGCACGCGCCTCGCCGCCGTGCGCTCGCTCGGCCGCATCGAGACGCCGACCGCGGCGTCGCAGCTCGAACGCTTCGCGTCCGGCAAGGGCGAGGTCGCGCAGGCCGCCTACGAGACGCTCATCACCTCCGCACCCGACCGCGCCGCGGCCGTCGCCGACCGCGCGATGAGCACGGGCGACGCCCAGATGCGCGCCGTCGTCGTCCAGAACGCTTCGTCGCTCCCCGGCGACGCCGGCAAGCGCATCCTGCTCTCCGCCGTCCGCGACGCGGACAACAGCGTCGTCATGAACGCCATCGACGGCCTCGCCAACGTCGGCGGCACGGACGCGCAGAGCGCGATCGTCGATCTTCTCGGCTCCGACTCGGCGCCGGCCGACACGAAGCGCGCCGCGGCCGACGCGCTCGACCGGATAGGCGGCGACGCGGCCAAGCAGCACCGCGATCTCATCGACAAGTACAAGAGCACGCCTGGACGAGACGGCGACGAGGGCGTCGTCGACGCCGAAGACGGTCCCGACGTGATCGACTGACCTGGTCGACTGACGACCGCTCCGCACGCGCTCGCTTCGTTTTCGCTTGCGCTTTGCGATCGTTAGGCAAGGCTTGCACCATGCGTGCGGCTCTTGCTTGTGGGGCGGTGGTCTTGGCGGTGGCGGGAGGGTGCGGCGCCCGGACGGGCCTGCTCGTCCCCCCGCCCGACGCGAGCGACGCGAGCCTGCTCGTCAGCGGCAAGGTCGATCTGCTCTTCATGATCGACAACTCCGGATCGATGGGCGACAAGCAGGACCTGTTGCGGCAGGCCATCCCGGACCTGATCAACCGCCTCGTCCAGCCCAAGTGCATCGACGACGCCGGCAACATCCTCGCGGACTCGCAGAACGGCGCGTGCCCCGTCGGCCACCTGGAGTTCAAGCCGGTCCCCGACATCCACGTCGCCATCGTCACGTCGTCGCTCGGCGGCGCCGGCTCCGACGCGTGCGCGGACAACACGCCCAACCCCGTCGACTCCTCGCTCCTCGCCCACGACAACGACCAGGGCCACCTCGTCAACCGCACCAGCCCGCAGGACCAGCCCGTCCCCGAGGCGCAGCCGTCGAACTTCCTCGCGTGGTTCCCGGACGTCGAGGCCAACAAGGGCAACCCCAAGCCGCCGGTCACCGCCATCACCGATCCGGCCAAGCTCGTCTCGCTCTTCCAGGACCTGGTCGGCGGCGTCGGCCAGTACGGGTGCGGCTTCGAGGCGCAGCTCGAGAGCTGGTACCGCTTCCTCGTGCAGCCCGATCCGTACGAGAGCGTGCAGGTGAACGGCAACACGGCGCAGCTCGTCGGGCTCGATCAGACCATCCTCAAGCAGCGGCACGATTTTCTGCGCTCGGACTCGCTGCTCGGCGTCATCATGGTCACCGACGAGAACGACTCGAACGTCGACCCTCGGGCGCTGGGCGGGCAGGCGTGGACGTACATGAACTCCACGTTCCCCGGCTCGCCGACCTCGGCGCCTCCGCTCCCCACGGGCGCCTGCGCCACCGCGCCGATCTCGCCCGCGTGCACCCCGTGCCCGCCGGGCTCGCCCGATCCCGCCTGCGCGCCCAACGGCGGCTTCTACACGACCGATCAGAACCCGCTCAACGTGCGCTTCTTCCACATGCGCCAGCGCTTCGGCGTCGATCCGATGTACCCGCTCCAGCGCTACGTCGACGCGCTCAGCAGCGCCAAGGTGCCCGATCGCAACGGCGAGCACCCCAACGGCTCACCCGACTACGTCGGCACGAAGGACTGCACCAATCCCGTCTTCGCCCAGAACCTGCCGGACCACGACACCGGCAACCTGTGCAACCTCGATCGCGGCCCGCGCAGCCCCGAGCTCGTCTACTTCGCGTTGATCGGCGGCGTGCCGCACCAGCTGCTCCAGGTCGACCCGACCAACCCCGACAGCCCGCAGAAGAACCTGCTCACCGACGCCGACTGGACGAAGATCCTCGGCGCCGATCCGCTCAGCTACGACTTCACCGGCGTCGACCCGCACATGCTGGAGTCCCTCGACCCGCGCCCGGGCCTGCCGCCGCCGACGTCGCCGGACACGGCCGATCCGATCAACGGCCGCGAGTGGGACACCAAGGGACAATTCTTGCAGTATGCATGCGTCTTCCAGCTCCAGACGCCGCGCGACTGCACCGATCCGAAGTTCGCCTCGTTCTGCGACTGCAACAACCCGAACGTCGGCCTGCCGCCGCTGTGCGATCCCACGACGCCGTCGCTGCAGATCCGCGCCAAGGCCTACCCGACGATCCGGGAGCTCGCCGTGGCGCGGCAGCTCGGCACGCGCGCGACGGTGTCGTCGCTTTGTCCGATCCACATCACCGAGACACAGCCCAACGATCCGCTCTACGGCTACCGCCCCGCGATCGCGGGGATCGTGGAGGCGTTCCGCGCGGGGCTGGTGCACTAGCTACTTGGCGTTGACCGTGACCGTGCGCGGCTGGTCGCTCGCCTTCTTGGCGACCTTCACCGTCAGCACGCCGTCCTTCAAGTCGGCGGTGACCTTCGAGCCGTCGGCGCTCTCGGGGAGCGTGAACGAGCGCGTGAAGGTGCCGTGGCGGCGCTCGTAGCGGAAGTACTTCTCGCCTTCCTTGTGCTCCTCGGCGACGCGCTTGCCGCCGATCGTGAGGCGGGGGCCGTGGACCTGCACCTGGACGTCGCTCTCCTTGATGCCCGGGACGTCGGCCAGGAAGACGAACGCCTCGTCCGTCTCCTTCACGTCGAAGGCCGGCAAGAAGGACCGCTCCACGTCGAAGCTCTGCTCGATCTCGCGGAAGGGATCCCACGAGAGCAGCGTGCGCATCACGCCGCTGGGGGTCGCGTAGCGGAGGGGTTGGAGGTCGTTTCGTACACCGATGTTGGCCATGACGGAGGTCTCCTGTCTGGATGAAGAGGGTTTCGGGCGGCCGCCGTGTTACCGGCCGCGTCTCTAGCCAGCAGAAATGTGTCGGCTCTTCCCCAAGTCAAGGCCCCCCTACTTCGCGCCGGGGAGGATGAAGCCCCCGTGCCGGCGGACCCACTCGCCGGTGAACGCGGCGCCGAGCAGGAAGATCTGCGCCGAGTAGTGCACCCAGAGCAGCAGCACGACGATGGATCCCGCGTCGCCGTAGGTGGCGGCGAGCGACTTGTGCGAAAGGTACGCGCTGATGCCGTAAGCGCCGACGGAGAAGAACGTGGCGGTGAGCGAGGCGCCCAGGAAGGCGTACTTCCACGGGAAGGTCGCGCTCGGCAGGAGGCGAAAGAGTGCCGCGAAGATGAGGGTGCAGATGGTCAGCGAGCCGGCGGCCTCGGTGACGCGCCACGCGACGGGGGCGTCGATGCCGAGCTTGGCCATCGCGGCGTCGTAGCCGAGCTTGAGCACGACCAGCGCGATGAGGATGGCGCCCACCGCGAGGACGAGGACGAAGTTGAAGGCGCGCTTGGCGAGCTTCTGGCGCAGGCCAGCGAGGAAGGACATCGGCGGCTCGGGCAGCTCCCACAGGTGGTCGAGCGCGCGCTCGAGCTGCGTGAACAGGCGGGTCGAGGCGTAGAGCAGCACCATGGCGCTGAGGGCGCCTCGCCAGCCGGCGCCGGGCCGCTGCACGCGCTCCATGAGGCTGCCGAGCGTGGCCGCGCCGCCCTCGCCGATGTAGTGCGACAGGTTCTCGAGCAGCGCGTCGCGGGCGAGCTTCTCGCTGGTCACGACGCCGGCGACCTGCAGCGCGATGGCGAGCAGCGGGGCGACGGAGAGCATCGCGTAGAAGGCCAGCGCCCCGCCGAGCAAGCGCCCTCCCCGGCGCGAGAACGTGGCCATGCTCGCGCGAAGGAGGCTGCGCACGTCGTCGAGCCGCGAGCTCATCCTGCGCAGCATACAGTGGACACGGAGCCGCAAGACAGTCCACTCGGCCCGTTGGCGAAGTATAACTCGGCCATGACTCTCCCCGACGCCGACGCCCTCGCCGACAAACAGGCCCGCTTCGTCCTCGAACGGCTCGCCGAAGAAGAGGCCTTCAAGAAGGACGTGAAGAGCGCGATCGACGCGGCCCTCGCCACGCCGCTCGCCGAGCTGCTCGATCTCGGGCGGCTGGAGGCCACCATCGACGCAGCGATCCACGCCGAGCAGATCGAGGGCGCGGCGCGCCCCGTCGGCCGCGTCATCCAGCTCGCGGTGCTCCACGCCGCCCGGCAGGACGCGACCAAGCTCGGCGCGCTCGTCCCCGAGAATGCGCGAAAGAAGATCGAACAGCTCGTGACGAAGCCCAAGGGCGTCAACGAGAAGCTGATTCGCCAGCTGCTCGAGCAGGAGGCGATGGAGGAGACGCTGCGCGACGTGATCTTCGACGCGCTCAAGGAGTTCAACGAGAAGTTCAATCCGTTCGTGGCCGACTGGGGCCTGCCGGGCATCATGAAGAAGCTCGGGCCGTTCGGCCTCGGGCCGCTCACCAAGTCGATCCAGAACGTCAGCGCGGAGTTCGATCGCCGCCTCGAGCCCGAGATGCGCAAGTTCCTGCAGGGCTTCTCGCGGCGCGCGGTGCGGCGCATGGGGGACCTGGTGGTGCAGAACTCGGGCGACCCGAAGTTCATGGCGCTCCGCAAGAGCATGGTCGCGTGGCTCTACGAGCAAGAGGTGCGCGAGCTCGTCGGCGGCATGGACGACGAGACGGCGTCGGCCTGGCACGACGTGGGGGTCGACGTCGCCGCGCACGCGCTCGCGGTCGAGAGCACCAAGGCGCAGCGCAAGAAGGCGATCGAGGCGCTCCTGCGCGAGCACGGGCGCGAGCCGCTCCGCCGCGTCCTCGAGAAATACGGCCTGAAGGCCGCGCCGGACACCGACGCGATCGCGCGCGCCGCGTTCCCCGCCGCGAGGGCCTTCTTCGCGAGCGACGCGGCCCGCGCGCGCCTCACGGCGCTGCTGCGCGAGGCGCTAGAAGCGTAGCTTCAGACCCGCGGTGCCGCCGCCGAGCATCGGCGTGAAGACGGGGCGAAGCTCGAGCTTGCTCTCCGTGTGGACCGTCACCGCGCCGTGCGAGGCCTGCCAGTGCTCCCACGCGATCTCGGCCGGCCCGCGCTCCCAGAGCCAGCCGGCGATGGCCTGGCCGATGGTGCTGAAGGCTCCGACGCCGAACCCCACCGCGAACGCGGCGCGGAACAGGTTGTTGGTCTGCGTGTCGGTCGTGAAGATGATCTGGTCGTCGGCCGCGAAGACGACCGCGAAGCCCGCCTCGATGATGCCGAGCGCGAGGTTGGTGGCCGCCTCCGTGGTGCGCCGGCCGCGCTCGGCTTCGGCCATCGACCCGAGCAGCACCTCGCCGCGCCGGACGCGCTCGCCGGGCGCGAGGTCCTTGTCGATCGCGATGGGTGCATAGGCGTCGAAGAGCCTCTCCATCGGCGCGGTGACGAAGAGCGAGATCACGTTGGTCAGGATCTGAACGCCGCCGAGAGCCATGGTGATGACGCCGATGGTGTCGGTGGGTGTGGAGTCCACGCCGGGCGGGGTGCCGACGGCGATGAGGAGCGCCCCCGAGGCGATGACGCCGGCGCCGGTGACCATGCCGATCGCCGAGCCGCCGACGCGGCGCGCGTGGGCGCGCTCCGCCTCGGTCTCGATCAACCGTCCGAGCCGGAGGGGCTCCTGCTCGTCCTCCTGCTTGACCGCAGCCGACGGCGGCGGCGGTGGGGCGGGAGCGGTGGTCGTCGCGGGAGGCGGCGGCGTGGTCGTGGCCGGCGGGGCGGCCGTGCTCGCCGAGGCCGAAGCCGAGGGCGTGGGCGCGGGCGCGGGCGGCTGATCTTGCGCGGCGGCGGCGGCGGCGAGGGACAGGACGGAGACCGAGAGCAACAGAACGTGAAGTTTGCGCATGGCGAAGCTCGCACAACCCTGACGCACATCGGCCTGGAAGCCAAGTACAGTCGCGACGTGGCGCGCGCGGTCCCTTCGAGCGGTCGCTTCGTGGAGCTCGGAACGTTCGAGGGCGTAGGGCTGTCCGCGCGCCGGGCGCGCGCGTACGTGCCTCGGTCGAAGTCTCGCGGCAAAGGCGAGCCGCGGCGCCCGGTGCTCGTGCTCTTCGACGGCCAGAACGTCTTCGAGGACGAGGGTTCCTTCGCGGGCGGCTGGCACGCGCACCGCGCCGTCGACCGCCTCGGCGCGACGTTCCTCGCCCCCACGATCGTGGCGGTCGATCACGGCGGCGCCGAGCGCATCGAGGAGCTGGGCGCGCCATCTTCGCCCAAGCTCGCCGCCCTCGTCGAGCTGCTCGTCGATCGCGTGCTGCCGGCGGCGCGCGAGAAGGTGCCGCTGCTCGAAGGGCCCGCCGCGTGCTTCATCGGCGGCTCGTCGATGGGCGGACTGGCTGCACTCTACACGCACTTCCGCCGGCCGGAGGTCTTCGGCGGAGCGCTCTCGATGTCGCCCTCGTTCTGGTTCGAGCAGCGCGGCATCTTCGACTTCGTCGGCAAGCAGCCGAACCCGTGGCGCTCGCGCGTCTACCTGGACGCGGGCGCTCGCGAGGGGCGCGGCCGATTGGTCGAGCTGGTGAGCGAAATGGCGCGCCACCTCGAGGGCCGGGGGTGGGGCGCGGGCGGCGATCTGCGGGTGTCGTTCCGAGCGGATCCGAAGGGGACGCACAACGAGGCGCACTGGCGAAGGCGCCTGCCCAAAGCGCTGCGTTTCCTCTTCGCCCCGTAGTAGCATCGGCCCGGTATGCGCAAGCTCGCCCTCCTTCCCTTGGCGCTCCTTCCTCTGCTCGCGTGCACCGCGATCCTCGGTGACTTCTCGGTCGGGACCGTCGCCCTCGACGGCGGCGGCGACGGCAGCCCCAGCGACGTGGTCTCCAACCCCGACGCGCCCCTTTCCGATGGCGGCGGCGACGGCGACGCGGACGCAGCGCCGCCCCTCAAGCTGCTCAACTGCACCCTGGACGTGAACCGCGTGTCGTTCGTCTTCGACGACGCCGGGACGACCCAGACCAACAACGGCGACCACCCCACGATCTACCCGCTGGCGAGCAACCAGTACCGCCTGCTCCTCAGCGGCTACAACGGCTTCTACTACACGGACTTCTTCGACAACGACTCGAGCCGCACCTTCCAGCGCTTCAACTACGGGCAGAACGCGGCGTTCATCTCGTCGACTCGCTACACCGGCGGGACGATCTTCATGGTCTACGAGAACGGCGGCCTCAGCGTCGTCAAATTCCCCGACGGCGCATCGACGCCCGTGGCCGGCTTGCAGCTCGTCAACCAGGGCTCGTTCAGCCCGCTCTGGAACAACCAGTACCACATCGTCGGTACGCTCGACGTCGTCAACGCGGCGACGGACGACTACATGTTCGCGATCGAATACACGACCGACGGGACCAACTACGAGATCGCGTTCGGGCACGCGACCGGCTCACCGACCAGCCTCACCACGGTGACCACCCTGACCGCGCCGCAGGACATCCCGCAGTACGCGCTGGTTCACGACGCGAACCACGCCTACCTGTTCACCGCTCCGCCAGGATCGAACGGTCCCCCGACGGGGCCCGGCGTCATCTACAGCTTCCTGCCCTCCACCCCTTCGAGCTTCACGAGCCACCAGGTGTCGCTGGGCAACGACGACGCCGGGTTCTACATGCCCTTCGCGATGACGGAGAGCATCCAGCCTCCCTTCGTGGACCTCGCCACGTTCTCCGCGGATCTCGGCCAGCAGACGGTCCTGCCGGTCCTCACGGCGGCGCGGCTCCAGGCCTCGGATCTGACGACCTTCGCCGCCGCCGCCTGGCCGACGGTGTCGATTCAACCCAGCCTGATCCCGGTCAACAAGGGCAACATGCACTGGCAGCAGTTCTCGGGTGAGGACGAGTTCGTCGCCGTCTCGAGGCCGATCAACGACGGCGTCCCGGGCATGAACCTGGTCTGGCTGGATTCGCTCGGGCGCGCGCGCGTGCTCTTGTCGACCGACGGCGGAGCGAATTTCCCCTCGACCCTCATCAACGCGGCCGATCTGACGTTCGTCAGCCAGCCCGCCGTGGCGTACGCCCAGTTCGAGATCGCCTGGGTCGAAGGTCAAGGCAACAACCTGAGCGCCCCTCCGACGTACGCCGCGAAGGGCACCTGCACCAGCTTCTGAGACGCGGGCCGGTGCGGTCCGTGCTGCCTCTGCGCGCCGCGGCGCTGGCCGCGTTCGCAATGCAGTTCGCGATCGCGGACGCGATCCTGCGGAGGCCTGCGCTGCGGGCGTGGCTGCCGTCGGCGGTCGCCAGCGCCGCGCTGTGGCTCGTCCTCTCCGGCCTCGCGCGGCGGCGGCCGGCGCGCGTCGCCGTCGCGCTGGCGGCGGCCTGGCTGCTCGTCGTGCAGGTGCTGTTCTTTCGCTACTACCACGTGTTCCTGGACGACGACGCGACGGCGGCGGCGCGTCACATGTGGCCGGACGCGAGACCCGTCCTGCTCGGCGTGCTGCCCATGGTGGTCACGAGCGCGATGGTGCTGGGCGCGGTCGAGTACGGGTGCCTCGCGCTCGCTCCGCTCGTCCGTCGACGCCACCTCGCGTTCGCCATGGCAGCGTGCGTCCTCTGCCTCGCGCTCGGCCCGCCGCTGCGCGACGCGAGCCCCGACGTGGAGGCGCTCTGGTCGCTCCGCGGGCTGGCGCGCGCGCGCGAGGCGAAGGCCGCCTCCAGCGTGGAGGTCGCCGCGCTGCCCTCGAAGCAGGCGCGGCTGCCGAACGTGCTCTTCATCCTCGACGAGAGCGTGCGCGCGAGCGACTACCAGCCCGGCGACGCCCCGCGCACCGAGGAGCTCACGCGAGGCCGCGTCGATTTCACCCAGGCGCGCAGCGTCGCGAGCTACACCGCCATCGCCATCGCTTCCCTGCTCACCAGCCGGCCGCCCATCGACCCGGAGACGCAACGCGACGCCGAGCCCGACGCGTTCGATCTGGTCCGCGCGGTGCGCAGCGGAGAGGAGCGGCCGCGCGTCGTCTACTGGTCGGCGCAGACCGACTCGCTCTTCGAGCACCACGACGTGCGAGCGGTGGCGGACTCGTTCTCCACGGTCGAGGATCTGGTCGGCCGCCGCGTCGAGGACATCGACGACGTGGTGGAGGCGGGCGTCGACGTCGATCGACTGCTCGCGGACGAGGTCGAGGCGAAGCTGCCCAGCGTAGCGAAGCCGTTCTTCGTCACGCTCCACCTCTCCGGCACGCACGCGCCCTACTTCGTCGACGACGCCGACGCGCCCTTCCGGCCGTACCGGCACACCGTGACGTGGGCCGGGCTGCCGGAGCTCCACAACGCGTACCGCGACGCGATCCGCGCCCAGGACCGGAGCGTGGCGCGCATGCTCCGCGCGTTCTTCGCCGCCGTGGGAGGCGAGCCGTACGTGGTCTTCTTCACCAGCGATCACGGCGAGGCTTTCGGAGAGCACCACGCCATCCACCACGGCCAGAGCCTGTTCGACGAGCAGGTCCACGTCCCCATGTGGGTGCTCGCCGGCAACGGCGCGCTCGACGACGAGCAGGCGCGCGCGCTGCGGGCGCACGCGGGCGAATCGGTGACGCACCTCGACTTCGTCCCCACGCTGCTCGACGCCTACGGCGTGCTCGACGCGTTCCCGATGGGGGCGTACCGCAAGCGCTTCGCGGGGCGGAGCCTGCTGCGGGACGGCGCGCCGGCCGCGGCGCTGCCGATGACGAACTGCACGGACATGTTCCCGTGCCCGGTGCGGACATGGGGGGTGCTCGGGCCCGAGCGGGAGATCAGCGCGCAGCCGTGGGACGGCGGGTGGGTGTGCGTGGACCTGTCGGGCGCGGTGGCGGACGACGCGCAGTGCGCGGCGCTACGGCAGGCGTCGCACGCGTGGTTCGCGACGCTTCCGAACGGGACTGCGAACTGAGTAGGGTTTGGGCCACCCCGGGCTAAAGCCCGGGGCAGGCAGAGAATCCATTGTCGGCCCAGCCAAAGCCCGCCTTCGGCGGGCTCCCTGTCTGCCAATGACGCGCCAGCATCGCGTCGCGAGTCCGCCGCAAGGCGGACTTGCACTGGGATACCGTCACACGGTCTTCGCCTGCCCCGGGCTTCAGCCCGGGGTGGCCCCTCAGCGCGCGAGGGGGCGCGCGTAGGGGCCGTTCCACACGTCCTCGAAGACTCGGGCGAGCTGGCCGGGCCCGGCGCCGTGCTCGAGGAAGAGGCTGATGTTGCGGCTGTGGAAGAAGTAGTCGCCCTCCCAGTTGCTCGTACCGATCCAGGCGCGCCCCTCGTCGAAGACGGCGTACTTCGCGTGGGCGATGCGCGCGAACGGGATGTCGCCGCCGGAGAAGCGCGGGACGGCGAAGGTGCGGACCTCGACGCCTCTCACCGTGGCGAGCGCCTCGACGGAGGGGTCGCTCTCGCCCCACGTCGAGACGAGGAGCTGCACGCGCACGCCGCGCGCGGCCGCCTCGCGCACGGCCTCGTCGAGGTCGTGGAAGTCGCTGCCGTCGCGGTTCTTCGTCTTGTAGGTGAGCACCGAGATGCGCAGGCGGCTCTGCGCCTGGTGGAGCCAACCGACCAGGCGTGGGAGGTCCCATAGCGTGTCGGGAGTCATGGCCCGCGGGCTCGCGCCCAACAGGAGCGCTGCGCCGCCCTGCTTGTCCTCGCTCGCGGCGGCGTCCAGGTGGAAGGCGGGCGCGCCTGGCGCGGCATGGTCCCAGTCGGCCTGGAAGACCTTCTCCAGCGTCGCGACGGCATGGGGCGCGCGGACGCGGGCGCCGATCTCGAAGATGTGATCGAGCGAACGCCAGTCGAAGTTCTGGCTGCCGACGTAGGCGTCGGCGCCGTCGACGACGAAGTACTTCGCGTGCAGGACGCCGGGGCGGAGATCGATGCGCCGCGATTCCATGTTCGGCGTCTTCGCCCACGCGTCGGGCACCTCCGGGTACTTCGCGTGGAAGGTCTCGTCGACGAGCAGCCGGACGTGCACGCCGCGTGCGGCCGCGCGCTGGATTTCCTCGAGGACGGCGTGGAGGTGCGAGCCGGGTGCGTCGCTGACGTAGAACTCGGCGAGATCGATCGACTTGCGCGCGCCGCGCACCATCTCGAGCCAGACGTCGGCCGCGTTCGGGACGTCCGGGTGATCGAGAGAGGTCTCGACCGGCGGCGACTCCACGACCACGACGGCCGGCACGGGCGGCGAGGCCCGGACGGACGTCGAGTGAGGGGCCGTCGCGGGTGGGCGGCACGACGCGGCAAAAAGGACGCATGCGGCGAGGCCCGCCGCGAAGCTTCTGCTCATCGGCATCGCGTATACCATGGGGGACATGACGACCGAGGGGCTCGCCGACACGCTCGACGACGATCGCGGCCATGTGCTGCGCGCGCGCGCCGCGAGCCTCGAGGTCACCGCCGGCCCCGACCAGGGCAAGAGGGCGCGCCTCGATCGCCCGGTGCTCGTCGTGGGCAGCGGCGAGGCGGCCGATCTGCGCCTCTCGGACGAGACGGTCTCGCGCGAGCACGTCCGGCTCTCTCTCTTGCCGGACGGCGTGCACGTGCGCGACGAGAAGAGCAAGAACGGG
>DATIQP010000345.1:0-6164 GCA_035470765.1 Polyangiaceae bacterium
CGAGCACCTCGCGCGCCGCGGCGCCCGGCTCGTCGCCCTCCGCGAGCTCGGTGTCGAGCGCGACGAGCAGGGCGTGGGCCTTGAACCGCGCGCTCGCCTCGTCGGCGCGAGCGAGCGCCCACCACGTGACCGCCACGGCGAGCGCGGCGACGCCGGCGATCGTCGGCAGCACCAGCCACAGGAGGCGTCTCCTCAGGTCGGATTCGAACGACCGAGCGACCATGCGTACCCCGTGCCGCGGATGGTCCGCACCACGTCATCCGGATTCTTCGAGCCGAACTTGCGCCGAATGCGAGAGACGAGCACCTCCAGGCTCGCCGCCTCGCGCTCCGAGGCGGAGCCCCAGACCATCTCGAGCAGCTCGTCGCGCGGAACGACCCGCCCGTTGCGCCAAGCCAGCAGCGCCACCACGTCGAACTCGCGCGGCGTGAGCGGGAGCGCCTGCGCCCCGCGGAATGCCGTACGGCGCTCCCGGTCGATGGTCACGTCGCCGAACGATTTCTTCGCCTCCGTCCAGCGCGGGCCCCGTCGTCCGAGGGCGCGCACGCGCGCGAGCAGCTCCGAGCTCGCGAAAGGCTTGCCGACGTAGTCGTCGGCGCCCGCGTCCAGGCCCGCGACGCGGTCGTCGACGCCGTTGCGAGCGGTGAGCAGCAGGATGGGAAAGTCGTGCCCGCCCGTGCGCATCTCGCGGCAGAGATCGAGCCCCGACCCGTCCGGCAAGCCGACGTCCACGATCGCCAGCTCGACCGGCGCGCGCGCCGTCTCGGCGAGCCCCTCACGGAGCGTCGCCGCGTGGGCGACCGAGTAGCCCGCCTTGCGCAGCAGCGCGATCACCGCGCTGGCCACGCGAGGGCTGTCTTCGACGAGGAGCACGCGCACAGCCGAAGCCTAGTGCGTGCGGGGCCTCGGGCAAAGTCAGCGAACGGGCGGGGGCGGCGGTGTCGTGTCGTTCTGGATGCACGACGAGAGGTCGAACAGCAAGAACTCGAGCGCCTTCTCCTGGGGCGTGAGGGTCGGCGACTGCGTGCAGGTCGTGCTCGGGAACGTGCCGCCCGGCTGGTTTCCCGCGCCGACGTGGAGGTCGGAGAAGACCACCTTGCCGCACTGCTGGTCCGTGGGTTTCCCGACCGGAGTGTTGAAGGAGTAGTACTCGACCAGGTTCGGGCTGTTCGCGTAGACCCAGCGCACGGAGACGGGATCGCTCGGCGGCTGCCCGTTGACCGCGTCGACGTCGTGGCGCGCCTGATCGATGGGGAAGGTCCCGAGCGTCGTCGAGCCGCCCACGTTGAGCATCCACTGCGCGAAGGCCTGGCCCTTGGCGAAGGACTGGTCGATCAACACCGGCCACTGGGTCTGGGGCGGGTTGCTGGCGTGGTTCCACGTGGCGGTGGTGGGCCACGGCGCCGGGCTGCTCTGCAGCCAGTAGTAGTGGAAGTGCGAGGCGAAGACGCGGCCGCCGGCGTTGGCGTAGGTCTGCATCGCCTGGAGCGCGGAGGCGGGCTTGGTGGTCGGATACGTGCTGCCCTCGCAGCTGAGCATCGTGATGTCGTAGTTCTTGAGCTGGTTCGCGTCGCTCCAGAACGGCTGCGCGCCGGGCGTCGAGCCGTTGATCACGGAGCCGCCGTTGCCCTTGTAGAGGTTGACGCGACCGCCGCCGCTCACGTTCGTGAACTCGCCGGAGTCGATGCCGATCAGCGGGAGCAGGCACTCGAGCGCATCGGCGCCCCCCGTGGCGATCGCGATCTTGGGGATGTCGTCGTCCGGCGAGGTCTCGGCGGGCTTGCGAGCGAGGCGCGTCTGCGCGGCGGGAAGCGGCGTGTCGGCGCACTGCGGCGTGGCCGGCAGCGTGATGCGGCGCCGCCACTTGCCGATCTGGATGACGAGCGGCACGTCCTGGTCGACCGGCACGTTGTCGAGCTTGAAGTGGCCCGCCGCGTCGGTCAGCGTCGCCACGACGGGGTCACCCGACAGCGTCGAGCCGCACGTGTCGCACGTCGCGCCGTGCACGATCGGCGAGAGCGGCGCGTTCGGCACGTACACCGCCACGTTGTAGAGCGGGACCTTGCCCGCGGGATCGTAGACGGTGCCGCTCACCGACGTCGGCGGCTGGCTCCCGCAGTTGACGATCTTGGTGCATAGACCCGTGCACTGCTTGCCGTCGCTGCTGACGCCGCCGTCGACGAAGGGGTTGCCGGTGTCGGTGGCGAAGGGATTGGTCTGGTCGTTGCTCGCGTCGAACCCGGAGCTATCCCCTGATCCGCAGCCCGCAGCGCCCAGGGCGATGCTCGCCGCGCCACCACCAAGCACCATCACGAACCATCCAAGCTTGCGCATCCAAGCCTCCTCGCACGAGCGTGCGCCGCCCATAGAACGTTACGCGTCACCAGAAACAAACCCACTTCGTCAGCAAGCGCCGATTGATGTAGTTGTCCAGGCCACCATGTAGGTGCCGGTCCCTGAACAACCTGCCGAGGGCCCATGATACGTATGGCCGCCCCGGCGAAATCTCGTTCGACTAGAAAAGAGTACCTTCAATGGCGCTTTCGCAGTCAGGACCCATGAGCAATTTCCGTTTCCTCCGCGCCTGCATGCGCCAGAGCGTGGACGTCACGCCTGTCTGGTTCATGCGGCAGGCCGGGCGCTACATGCCCGAGTACAGGGCGCTCCGCGAGAAGCACACGCTCCTCGAGCTGTGCAAAAAGCCGGAGCTGGCGTGCGAGGTCACGCTCCAGCCCCTGCGCCTCGGGGTCGACGCCGCGATCCTGTTCGCCGACATCCTGCTCCCGCTCGAGCCGATGGGGGCGCCGTTCGAGTTCGCGAAGGGCGAGGGGCCGGTCGTCCACTCGCCGATCGCCTCGCGCGCCCAGATCGACGCGCTGCGGGTGATCGAGCCGCAGGACGGGCTCGGCTACGTGCTCGACGCCGTGCGGATGATCCGGCGGGAGCTCGCCGGGCGCGTGCCGCTCATCGGCTTCGCGGGCGCCCCCTTCACGCTCGCGAGCTACCTCATCGAAGGCGGCAAGAGCACGCACTTCACGAAGACCAAGAAGCTCATGTACGGCGATCCGGAGTCGTGGCACGCGCTCATGGGCAAGCTCGCCGAGGTCGTGCGCCGCTACCTGCGCGCGCAGATCGAGGCCGGCGCGCAGTGCGTCCAGCTGTTCGACTCGTGGGTGGGGCAGCTCTCGCCCGACGACTACGCCGAGTACGTTCAGCCGCACGTGAAGCACATCCTCGGCGACCTGATGTCGCTCTCGCCGGCGGTCCCGGTGATCCACTTTGGCACGGGGACGCACTCGCTGCTCGAGCTGCAGCGCGACGCCGGCGGCCACGTCATCGGCCTCGACTGGCGCACGCCGCTCGCGGATGGCTGGGCGCGCGTCGGCCACGATCGCGCGGTGCAGGGCAACCTCGATCCGACCGTGCTCTTCGCCCCGCTCGACGTGGTGAAGAAGCACGTGCATCGCGTCCTCGACGCGGCGGGCGGGAGGCCCGGCCACGTCTTCAACCTCGGCCACGGCATCCTGCCGGAGACGCCGGTCGACGTGGTGAAGGCGGTGACCGACTACGTGCACGAGTACCGCGCATGAAACGAGGAGCGGTCGTGCTCGTCGCGCACGGCAGCGTCGATCGCCTCGACGATCTCCCCGCGTTCTTGACCAACATCCGGCGAGGGCAGCCCCCGCCGGAGGCGCTCGTCGCGGAGCTCAGGCACCGCTACGAGGCCATCGGCGGCTCGCCGCTCAACGCGATCAACCGCCGCCTCGCCGAGAAGCTCGAGCGGGCGCTGGGCGTGCCCGTGCGGGTTGCCAACCGCCTCTGGGCGCCCTATCCGGAGCACGTGCTCGCCGAGCTCGACGCGGACTTCGTCGTGGCGCTGCCGCTCGCGCAGCACTCGTCGCACGTCTATGCGCAGGCCTTGGCGGAGCGCGCTTCGGTGCCGGTGAAGGCGATCGAGAACTGGGGCCAGACCCCCGCGCTGCTCGACGCGTTCGCGGTGCGCGTGCGCGCGGCGCTGCCGGCGTCGCTCCCGGCGCGAGACGTCGGGCTGGTGCTGAGCGCTCACTCGCTGCCGAAGGCGGTGATCGACGCGGGCGATCCGTACGAGCGCGAGGTCCGCGCGAGCGCCGCGGGCGTCGCGTCGCGCGTCCGAGACGTCCTCCCCGACGTGTGGGTCGCCTTCCAGAGCCAGGGCATGTCGAAGGGGCCCGGCGGCAGACCCATGGAATGGCTCGGACCGGACCTGCCCGCCACGCTCGACGCCGTCGCGGCGGCCGGCAAGAAGCACGTCGTCTTGGCGCCGATCGGCTTTCTCGCCGATCACGTCGAGATCCTCTATGACATCGACATCGAGGCCAAGCGCCTCGCCGCCGAGCGCGGCCTGTCGCTCTCGCGGACCGAGTCGCTCGACGACGCGGACGACTTCGTCGCCATCCTGGCCGACCTCGTTCGGCCGGCGCTCGCGGAGGCCACGTGAGCCGGCACGTCGTCATCGTCGGCGCGGGGATCTCGGGCCTGACGTGCGCGTGGTCTCTCCGCGATTCGGGCGCGCGCGTCACCCTGCTCGAGGCCAGCGATCGCCTCGGCGGCAACATCCGCACGTACCGCGAGCAGGGCTTCGTCATGGACGCCGGCCCGGACGCCTGGATCGCCACCAAGCCCGAGGCGACCGCGCTGGCGAAGGAGCTGGGCCTCGACAAGGAGCTGATCGGCACGCGGCCGGAGTATCGGCGCGTGTATGTTGCACACGATTCGAGGCTCCACCCGATGCCGGAGGGCGTCGTGCTCGGCGTGCCCACGCGCGTCTGGCCGATGGTGACGACGCGGCTCTTCTCCCTGGGCGGCAAGGCGCGCATGGGCCTCGAGCCGTTCGTGCGTGCGCGCGACTTCTCGGGGGACGAGGATGAGTCGGTCGGCGACTTCGTGGACCGCCGCCTGGGGCGCGAGGCGACCGAGCGCCTCGCGGGGCCGCTGCTCGGCGGGATCTTCGCGGGCGACGTGCGGCGGATCTCGGTCCGCGCCGCGTTCCCCCAGCTGCTCGGGCTCGAGCAGAAGCACGGCTCGCTCGTCCGGGCGATGCGCAAGAACCGGCGACCCGCCAAGAAGAACGGCGAGGGCCCGCAGAGCATGTTCATCTCGCTCCGCGGCGGGATGTCAGGCCTCCCCGACGCGCTCGCCGCCGCGATCGATGGCAAGGTCGAGGTGCGGCGGAACGCGCGCATCGTGTCGGTGGAGCCGAAGGACGGCCGCTACGCGATCCGCCTCGAGGGCGGCGAGACGCTCGACGCGGACGCCCTGGTGCTCGCCGCGCCGCCTCACGCCACGGCGCGCCTAGTCGAGCGCCTCGACGCGGAGGCTTCGAGGCTGCTCGGCGAGATCCGGTGCGGCTCCTCGGCCGCGGTGTTCCTCGGCTACCGCCGCGAGGACGTCGCGCACCCGCTCGACGCGACCGGCTTCGTCGTCCCGCGCGACGGCTCGATGTCGATCGTCGCGTGCACGTTCGTCTCGAGCAAGTGGGAGTCACGCGCGCCCGAAGGGCACGTGCTGCTCCGCGCGTTCCTCGGCGGCGCGGGACGCGAGTCCACGCTCGAGGTCGACGACGAGGCCCTCGTCCGCACCGCCCGCGAGGAGCTCGTCACGCTGCTCGGCAAGATGGGCGAGCCGGAGCTGGTGAGGGTCTACCGCCACGTCAAGGCGAGCCCGCAGCCCGAGGTCGGGCACCTCGCGCGCATGCGGGAGGTCAAGGAGCGCCTCGCGAAGTTCCCCGGGGTGTACCTCGCGGGCAACGCCTACGAGGGGACCGGTATCCCAGATTGCATCAAGCAGGGCCGCGCCGTCGCCGCAGCCACCCTCGCTCAGAACTCCGCCGGGTCGGTGTAGGTCCCCATCACCTCGCGGAGCACGTCGCAGATCTCCTGCTGCGTGCAGTACGCCTTGGCCGCGTCGATGATGGGTGGCATCAGGTTCTTGCCCCCGGTCGCCGCCGCACGGACCGCGTCGAGGCACGCGCGCACGCGCGCCCCGTCGCGCTGGGCCTTCACCGCGCGCAGGTTCTCGATCTGCTGGCGCTGCACGGCGTCGTCGATGCGCAGCATCGGGATGGCCGCTTTCTCCTGCTCGGCGACGTACTTGTTCACACCGACCATCACACGCTCGCCCGCCTC
>DATIQP010000346.1:0-4353 GCA_035470765.1 Polyangiaceae bacterium
CAAGAAGGTCGACATGTCGGAGCTGGTCTACACGATCGACGCTCCGCGCAAGACCGACATCAACGCGCACGACGTCGTGGCGCAGATCCGCAAGTCCGACCCGCTCTACCAGCCCTGCGCGTACCTGAACGGGACGTTCGACCCCGAGACCTTCAAGTGGCTCGTCGGTCTGCGCGTGGGCACGCCCAACAAGATCCACGGCTACGCCAGCGCGAAGATGATGGAGCTCACGCAGGCGGGCCACCACCTCCTCACCGGGCGTTACATGAGCTACGCGCCCCCGATCATGCTGTCGGCGGGCCGGTCGGCCCTCGCGACGGCGTGGATGATCGACCCCGGGATGCGGCGCGCTGCGCGCGCCTGGCTGGCCTCGATGGTCAAGAGCCCGAAGGACGCGCTCTCGAAGCAACACTTCCAGTCCGTCGTCTGCATCCAGCCCATCGACGTGCTCGAGGACGGCCGCGACAACATGTGCGACGGCTGCCCGGACATCACCGTCCACGAGGGCAAGCTGGTGTGGTCGTGCCGCCTCGAGGAATACAGGCAGTACGGCACGCTCGTCACCGCGACGCCTCGCGCGGCCGCGAACGGCGCCACGGTACGGCGCCTGCCGGTCGCAGAGCCCGAAGCAGCACGCTGATGGACGCGGGGCAGGCGAGCCGCTTCAGTCTTGCGGACTTCTTCGGCCCCGAGACCGAGGACCCGCTGGAGCCGCCCTCCGACTACGCGGAGTGGCGGAACGCGTCGACGTGGGCGACCGGCCTCTACGAGAGGCGCATGCTCGCGGCGCCCACGCCGCGCACCGAGATCGACGCGGGCGGCAGCCGCCACAGCGTCGTCAACCTTGCATCGTACAACTATCTCGGTCTGGCGACGCACCCCGAGACGGTCGCCGCGGCGAAGGCGGCGCTCGACCACTACGGCACGGGCGCGTGCGGCTCGCCGGTCTTGTCCGGAAAGACGGACCTGCACGGCGCGCTCGAGAGCGCCCTGGTCGACTTCACGGGGCGGGAGGCGGCGCTGCTCTTCAACAGCGGCTTCGGCGGCGCGCTCGGCACGCTGCAGGGCCTGCTCCGCAAGGGCGACGTCGCCGTCATCGACGACAAATCCCACATGTGCCTCATCGACGGCACCAAGCTCGCGGGCGCGCAGGTCCTGCCGTTCGCGCACAACGACCCCGAGTCGCTCGACGAGGCCCTCACGCGCACGAAGGGCAAGCGCCGCCTCGTGGTCGTCGAGGGCGTCTACTCGATGGACGGCGACGTCGCGGACCTGCCCGCGCTGCTCGAGGTGACGGAGCGGCACGGCGTGGGCGTGATGATCGACGAGGCGCACTCGATCCTCGCGATGGGCAAGACGGGCGGCGGCGTGACGGAGCACTTCGGCGCGGAGTCTCGGATCGCGCTCAAGTACGCCACCTTCTCCAAGGCGTTCGCGTCGTGCGGCAGCTTCGTGGCGGGCCGCTCGCGCACGCTCGAGTACCTCCGCTACTACGCGAACCCGTACGGCTTCTCGTGCGCCCTGCCGCCTCCGGTGGTGGCGTCGGTGCTCAAGGCCCTCGAGATCGCGCGGCGCGACGACTCGCTGCGCAGCAGGCTCGCCGAGAACGCGACGTACTTCCGCACCCAGCTCCACGCGCTCGGCATCGACACCGGCACGTCGACGACGCACGTCGTCCCCATCATCCTCGGCCCGCACCGCGAGCTGCTCTACATGCTCTCTTACGCGATGCTCGCGCGCGGCCTCTTCGTCGCGCCGGTCGACTACCCGTCGGTACCCGAGGACCAGGTCCGCTTCCGCGCGTCGATCACGGCGGCGCACACGCGCGCGGACCTGGACGAGGCGCTGAACATCATCGAGGGGACGGTCGTCAAGGCGCTGCGCAACGCACGCCAGGTGAGGGCTGCTTCATGACCATCGCGTTCATGTTCCCCGGTCAGAGCTCGCGCGACCCGCGAATGTTCGAGCGCTTGCGCGCGCTCGACCCCGAGGCCACCCGCGACGTCCTCGCGCGGGCTTCGCGCGTCGTCGGCCGAGACCTCGAGGCGCACTACCGGCCCGAGAACGCCGACGCCTTCGCGACCAACCGCGACGTCCAGGTCGGCGTCTTCGTCGCCAACCACGCGCACCTCGTCGCGCTCGAGCGCACCGGCGTCCGCGCGGACGTCTCCATGGGCCTCAGCCTGGGCGAGTACAACCACCTCGTGCACGCGGGGGCGATCGAGTTCGAGGACGCCCTCGCCCTGGTCGACGCGCGCGGCGCCGCCTACGACGCCGGCCCCGAGGGGTCGATGGCGTGTGTCTTTCCGCTCGCGCTCGACGAGCTCGTCGGGACTGTGGAGCGCGCGCGAGAGATCGGCCCCCTCGAGGTCGTCAACTTGAACTCGCCCACGCAGAACGTCATCGCCGGCGCCCGCGACGCGGTCGCGGCGGCGTGCCGGTGGCTCGAGGAAGAGCGGGGCTGCGCCTCCGTGCTCATCGAGGACCGCATCCCCATGCACGCGTCGATGTTCCGACCCGTCGCGCACACCCTCGCGCGGGTACTGCACCGCGCACCGTGGCGTGCGCCGCGCCTGCCGTACCTGCCCAACGTCACCGCGACCCTCGAGCACGCGCCCACGGCGACGCGCATCGCCGGCTGTCTCACCCGGCACGTCTTCTCGCCCGTGCTGTGGCGGCAGAGCATCGAGCTTGTCACGCGCCACACGCCCGACGCCATCTTCGTCGAGGTCGGGCCGCGCACGGTGCTCTACAACCTGCTGTCGAGGTCGTGGAAGCGCAACCCGCGCTTCGCGACGGACGGCGACCACGCGGGCTTCGGGGCGCTCGCCGGGGACATCCGCCGTGCTGCTTGAAACCGAGTTCTTCGACGTCGCGCGCAGGGCGCGCAAGCAGCGCCTCTGGACGCCGCGGGCGACCACGCGCTCGCTCGACCTCGGCCGCCCCGCGATCGACAAGATGCTCCGGCACCGCGAGCCGTTCGCCTTCGTCGACCGCATCGTCTCCTTCGACCCCGAGCAGCGCGCCGTCGAGGGCCGGCGCGTGATCCGCCGCGACGACCCGGTGTTCGTCGGTCACTTCCCGGGGCACGCCGTGTATCCGGGGGTGCTCCTCGTCGAGACGATGGGGCAGCTCGCCGTCTGCATGCGGGCGCTCCTCGCGCCCCAGCCGCCCAAGGCGCCGCTCGACGTGCGCGCCCTCTCCGTCCAGAACGCGACGTTCCTCGCCGAGGTCCCGCCGGGGGCAGAGCTGACGGTGCTCGCCAAGGACCTCGAGGGTGACGACACGATCGCCGTCGCCGCGGGTCAAGTTCTGCTCGGCGACCAGATCGCCGCATCGTGTGTGATGGAGGTTTACCTTGTCGAAAACTGAGCCGCGGTTTCGCCGGGAAGGTCGCATCGCGATCACCGGCATGTCCATCAACACGCCGATCGGCGACACTCTCGACGTCTTCAAGACCAACCTGCTCGCCGGCCGCTCGGCGGTGAGCAACTGGAAGACGCTGGACACGTCGAGGATCTACTCCAAGGTCGGCGCGGACCTCTCGCAGTACGACGTGGCGCGCAAGCTCGCGTCCTTCGAGGGCCAGCTCGAGCCGGAGACCTTCCGCCGCCTTCGCAA
The DNA here is from genome assembly GCA_035470765.1 of Polyangiaceae bacterium. GTDB lineage: Bacteria > Myxococcota_A > Polyangia > Polyangiales > Polyangiaceae > DASXHD01. The sequence continues at coordinate 3,622 of DATIQP010000346.1, forward strand.
GCTCGTCACGAAGTCGCCTTGGTCGACGAAGCTGTCGATGCTCCTCGCCGCCGACGCGTGGATCCACGCGGGTCTCCGCGCGGCAGCCTACAAGCCCGAGCGCGTCGCGGCGATCGTCGCCGGGCACAACATCGGCTTCAACCACCAGTACGAGAACCGGCGCATCTTCGAGGAAGAGCCCGATCACATGGACGCGCTGCTCGCGCTGACGGGGCTCGACACCGATCACGCCGGCTGCGTCTCCGAGGCGCTCAACATTCGCGGGCCGATCTTCACTATCGGCGCCGCGTGCGCGAGCGGCAACACGGCGCTTCGCTGCGCCATCGACGAGGTGCGCCACCACGACATCGACGCGGCGCTCGTCGTCGGCGCGGTGCTCGACTTCTCGCCGGTGGAGCTCCACGCGATGGCGCTCATGGGCGCGATCACCTTCCAGGGCTTCAACGAGGAGCCGATGCGCGCGAGCCGCCCGTTCGACACGCGGCGCGAGGGCTTCGTCCCGGCGCACGGCGGCGCGGTGCTCGTCGTCGAGAAGTGGGAGTCCGCGGTCAAGCGCGGAGCGGAGATCTTCGCCGAGGTGTTGGCGGTGGACGCTTGCTCCGACGCCAACCACCTGCCGAACCCTTCCGAGGACGGGCAGTCGTACCTCATGTCCAAGGTCCTCCGCGACGCCGGCCTGCGGCCCTCGGACATCGACTACATCAACGCCCACGCGACCTCGACCCCGCTGGG
>DATIQP010000347.1:0-11686 GCA_035470765.1 Polyangiaceae bacterium
CGCGAGGTCGCCGAGACGTTCCAGGTCTACCCGGTGATGTTCGACCCGCAGTCGCGAGCGCTCAGCCTCGTCACCCCCGAGCCGGACGACGCCGAGACCCTGCGTCAGATCCAGATCACGTCGGGCGCCAAGGAGATCCGCGCCTTCGTGGCGCGGCCCGCGGGGGTGCGCGCAGCGATCGCCAGGAGCTACGGCGGAGACATCCACGCCTTCGCGCTGCTCGACCGCAACGCCCACGCGCAGTTCTCGGCGATGCTGGACGTCTACGAGCGCAACGTCGTCAGCGACGTGTCGAGGACCGCGGCGCTGGCGCGCGAGGGCAGCGACAAGGGCCGCGTGCGTGTCGTCACGGAAGCCGACATGAGGCAGGGCCAGAAGCGCGCGGGAGCGCAGACGGCCGGAGGCAAGGGCGCTGTCTCGAACGACGACATGCTCGAGCTGCTCAACGTCATGGTGAGCCTGCTCGAGAACTCCCGCCCGGACCTGCGCGGCCACTCGGCCCACGTCGCCCGCCTCACGCGCCGGATGCTCGAGCGCATCAACGTCGGCCCCGCGAGCCTCGCCGCCGTGGTCGCCGCCGCGTACATGCACGACATCGGCAAGATGAGCGCGTTCCATCTCACGTCGCTCAACTGCAGCGAGTACGACGGCCACAAGACCGCCGCGCAGAAGGCGTACAGCACGCCCGGCCGCGTGCTCGAGTCCGTTCACCTCGCGCGCGAGACCGTCGACGCGCTCGAGCAGATGTACGAGCGCTACGACGGCAAGGGCTTCCCTCAGGGCATCACCGGCAAGGACATCTCCCTCGGCGCGCGCGTGCTCGCCATCACCGACACCTACGCCGACCTGACCCAGAACCCTCGCAACCCGTATCGCAAGTCGCTCATGCCGGCCGAGGCGTGCGGGGTCCTTGCAAAATACAAGGAGAGCATCTTCGACCCGCACCTCGTCGACCTGTTCAAGAACATGGTGATGGGCGAGGACATCCGCGCCAAGCTGCTCGCCAACCGCTACTCCGCGCTACTCGTCGACCCCGATCCCGAGGAGACCACCGTGCTCGAGCTGCGCATGATCGAGCAGGGCTTCGAGACGAAGACGGCGCGCGGGGCGGAGCAGGCGATCAAGATCCTGCAGGAGGCGCAGATCGACATCGTCATCAGCGAAGTCGACCTGCCCCAGGGCGACGGGCTCGGGCTGCTCGCCGAGGCGCGCAAGCACCCCTGGGGCAAGGACGTGGTGTGGATCTTCCACACGCGCCGCCAGGAACGCGCCGGGGCGCAGCGCGCCTTCGAGCTCGGCGTCGCAGACTACGTCGCCAAGCCCGCGCCCACCGACGTCTTCGTCGCCAAGATGAAGGCCCAGCTCGATCAGCGCGCCTCGCGCACGGGGCCGCGCGGCGTCTCCGGCTCGCTCAAGGAGATGGGCCTGCCCGAGCTCGTGCAGGTGCTCTTCCACGGTCGCAAGACCGGCAGCCTGCGCATCCGCAGCGGCCAGAACGCCGGTGAGATCCACTTCATCGACGGCCAGATCGTCAACGCGCTCTACGACAGGATCCGCGGCACCGACGCCTTCTACCAGATGCTCAAGCTGCAGGACGGCGAGTTCGGCCTCGATCCGTCGTTCGTCCCGCAGGCGCGCGTCATCCAGGAGTCGCCCGAGGCGCTGCTGCTCGAGGGGATGCGGCGGATGGACGAGGGGCTCGTCTAGCAGAACGCGCTCAGTGGTCCTCGTACCAGGGATAGTAGAGCGTGGCGCAGTCGCCGAAGGCTCGACGAAGCCTCCAGAGCGTGCCCTCCAGCTCTCCGCGCGCCACGAAGTCGCGAGACTTCGACCCCACGCGAATGGCGCGAGCGACCATTCGAAACGGGCGCCGTCGGCCGCACACGCGCCGAGCCGCGCGCCGTATCAGCGCCACGCCGGCGGCCGTGAGGTTGATGCGCCGCGTGTGCCGCCGCTCGGTGCGCTCCACCCACCCCAGCCGCTCCAGAGAAGCCAGCATCCGACTCGTCGTCGACCTCGCCACGCCGAGCTCGCGCCGCAGCTCGCTCTGATCAATCGAAAGATGCTCCCCAATCGCAAACAACATGTCGAACCGCGCCGGCGTGAGTCCGAAAGGAGAGAGCACCGCGTGCCCAAACCGAAGCGCGGCCTGATGCGCCCTCTTCATCCCGAACAGAATCGCGTCCATTTCCGAGCGCCAAGCACGTCCTGTGCCCGCCCCACCCCACCCCCTCACTCCGCCTTCAGCCCCTGAGAACCAGGCGTTTGTCCGCAAGCTAACAAGAGAGGGCTTGCCGGCAGGGGGTGGTCCGGGACAGGGGTTGGGCCAGGAGGCCAGGTTGGGAGGCCAGGTTATGGGCGCCGCGGAGGGTCGCTGAGGTAGCCTCTGGTGGCCATGAAGTTGCGCGCGCCTTCGACCGCGGAGCTCGACGAGGTGCGGGCTCTCTTTCGCGAGTACGAGAAGTGGCTCGACTACGATCTGTGCTTCCAAGGCTTCGAGGCCGAGCTCGCCGGGCTGCCCGGCCGCTACGCGCCGCCCTCGGGCCGCCTGTGGCTCGCCGAGGTCGACGGAAGACTTGCCGGCTGCGTGGGCCTTCGCGAGATCGAGCCCGGCGTCTGCGAGATGAAGCGCCTCTACGTGCGTGACTTCGCACGCGGCAAGGGCGTCGGACGCGCCCTCGCCCAGCGCGTGATCGACGATGCGCGCGCGATCGGCTATCGCGCGATGCGTCTCGACACGCTCCGCATCGAGCGGATGCGGGCGGCGAACGCGCTCTACGACTCGCTTGGCTTCCGTGACATCGAGCCGTACTACGCGAACCCGCTGCCGGACGTGCGGTACATGCAGCTCGATCTCGGGTAGGCGGATGGCCTCAGAGCCGGTCGACGAGAGCCAGGAACTTCTCTTTCGGCACGGCGCCGACCAGCACCGCGCGTTTTTCGCCGTCGCGAAAGACGACCAGGGTCGGGGCGGCGCGCACCGCGCAGCGACGCACGCTCTCGGGTGAGGCGTCCATGTCGATCTCGACGACCTTGAGCCTGCCGGCGCGCTCGCGGGCGACAGCCTCGATGACGGGCTTCAGGGCCTTGCACGGCGGACACCACTGGGCGCCGAAATCGACCAACACCGGCCTCTTCTCGGCGAGCACCTCGCGCTCGAACGTGGCATCCGTGACGACGATGATTTCGCTTGGCTTCATCTCCGTCCTTGTCGCGTTCGAGCGAAATCTTACGTGTAAGATCGCTGCGCGACGGCACACTCCATGAAGATGCAAGAGGAGCGAGACGTGCTCGAGCTGCTATCGCGCGCCGTTCGCTCGGAACGCGCGCAGCTGGCGGCGCTCGCGCGGCGGGAAGGGCTGGGCGACGAGGACGCGATGGACTGCGTGCATGACGCCTTCTGCACGTTCCTCCAGCTCGCGATCCGCGGCGAGCTCCCGCCCGATGCGGTGCGAGCGGCGTTTCTCGCGGGCATCGTCCGCAACGTGGCGCGCAACAGACGGCGGCGCAACCACCACGCGCGCGCGCACGAGCCGCTCGACGACGTCCCGTCGGGCGCGCCCGTGAGCCAGCCCGAGGAGCAAGTCGCGCGCGCCGAGGAGCACATCCGCCTTCGCGCCTGCATCGACCGGCTCTGCGACACGCAGCGCGCGGTGGTGACGCTGCGCATGCTCGAAGAGCGCGACGGCGAGGACGTCGCGACCGAGCTCGGCATCACGCGCGGCTACGTCGATGTGCTGTTGCACCGGGCGCGAGGCTCGCTCGCGGCGTGCATGCTCGACTCGGAGTGAGAGCGGCGGCGGATCAGCTCGCGAAGAGCGCGGCGATCCGGTCCATCAGCCCTTCGGTTCCTTCGCGGCGCGACGCGGCCTGCCCCTGCGGAGCGTACTTGGCCATGTCCGGATCCTCGTAGTACGCGCCCTGCTCGGTGAGGACGATCTTGGTCTTGGCGCCGACCTTCTGGATCTCGAACGTCGCCAGCGAGGTCGAGATCTTTCGGCCGTTGACGGTCATCTCGTAGACGTAGACGACGCGCTCGTTGGGGACGATGTCGTGGTAGTCGGCGTCGAAGACGCTCGTCATGCCGCTCTCGAACTTCCCGCTCACCCGCTCGTGGCCGCCGACGCGGAAGTCCTGCGTGCGCTCGACGAGCTTCCACGACGGTGGCCCGGCGAACCACTTGGCCTTCATCTCCGGGTTGGCGAGGGCCTCGAAGACCCGATCGGGCGAGGCGGCGACGGTGCGTTCGATGGTGAAGGTGTCGTGAATCACTTGGCTCATGGCTTCTTCCTCTTCTTGGTGGGTTCTTCTCTCAAGACTTCTTCGAGCAGGTCGAGGCGGTGCTCCCAGAGCGCGCGGCGCTCGTGGATCCATCGCTCGGCCGCCCCGAGCGCCTTCGGCTCGACGCGGCACATCCGGACGCGCCCCACCTTCTTGGTGCGGACGACCCCGCTCTGTTCGAGCACCTGAACGTGCTGGACGACGGCGGCGAGCGTCATGTCGAGCGGGGCCGCGAGGTCGCTGACCGAGGCGGGCGCCCTGGCGAGGCGCTCGACCATTCGCCGGCGGGTGGGGTCGGAGAGCGCGCGAAAGACGCGGTCGAGCGCGGGATGGTCAAGCATGCACTTAACTATGCGCACGCCCGCGCGACAGTCAAGTAGTCGCTTTAGTTTGGCTAGAGCTTCCCCAGCGCGTCGTACGCCGCGTACTTGTAGGTCTCTGCGAGCGTCGGGTGGTTGAACACCATGTCGATGAAGGTATCGACCGTCCCGCCGAGCGCGATGCTCGTCTGCCCGATGTGCACTAGCTCGCTCGCGCGTTCGCCGATGCAGTGGCAGCCCACGAGCTTGCGCGTGGGCTTGTCGAACAAGAGCTTGATGAGCCCGTCCCGGTCGCCGACGATCTTGCCGCGCGCGTTGTCCCGGTAGAGCGCGCGGCCGACGACGTAGTCGATGCCCTTCTCCTTGGCCTGCTCCTCGGAGAAGCCGACGCAGCTCACCTCCGGGATCGTGTACACGCCGTAGGGCAAGAGGTGCGACACCTGCTTCTTGTAGGTGAAGCCGAAGGCGTGGCACACCGCGACACGCGCCTGGTCCATCGACGTCGACGCGAGCGCGGGAAAGCCGATCACGTCGCCCGCGGCGTAGATCGACGGGACGGCCGTGCGGAAGTTCTCGTCGACCTTCGCGTAGCCCCGCTCGTCGAGCGCGACGCCCACCGCGTCGAGGCCCAGCCCTCCGGTATTGCCCTGGCGCCCCGACGCGACCAGCAGCTTGTCGCACTCGATTCGCTGGCCGTCCTTGAGCGTGATGGCGATGCACCGGCCCTCGCGTGCGACCTTCTCCACCGACGCGCCAAGGCGAATGTCCACGCCGTGTCCGAGCGAGGCGAGCGACACGCGCAGCCGCTCGCCCATCTCCGCGTCGAGGAACGGCAGCAAGCGATCGCGCCCCTCGAGCAGCGTCACCTCGACGTGCATCGCGGCGAACATCGACGCGTACTCGCAGCCGATCACGCCGCCGCCCACGACCACCATCGTCGCCGGGAGCCGGTCGAGCAGCAGGATCGTGTCCGAGTCGTCGACGTCGGCGTCGTCGAACGGGATGTTCGGGGGCTGGTACGGCGCCGACCCCGTCGCCACGAGGATCACCTCGCTCGTCAGCCTGCGGAGCGCCTCGCCTCCCGGGCCTGCGACCTCCACCGTGTGCGGATCGACCACGCGAGCGGCGCCGTGGACGAGCTCGACCTCGTGCCGCTCCAGGTTCCACTTGATCCGCTCGACCTCGAGCTCGCGCACGGTGTCCTTGCGCGACAGCAGCTTCGGCACGGCGAGCTCCTGGTTCACCGTCACCGTGAGCCCGTAGAGCTCCCGCTGCCGGTAGCCGGAGAGGAAGAGGGCGGTCTCGCGGAGCGTCTTCGACGGCAGCGTGCCGGTGTGGACGGCGGCGCCGCCCGGCTCCCGGGCCTGCTCGATCACCGCGACGCGCTTTCCGAAATACGCCGCCTGCACCGCCCCCTTCTCGCCGGCGGGCCCCCCGCCGATGACGACCAGATCGAGCTCGTAGCCCACGCCACCACGCTACCATGGCGGCTGAAGCGGCCGAGCAGGTTACCGCGGCGGCAGAAGCCGCCGACTACTTCGGCTTGACGAGCTCCACGTCCCAGTCGACGACCGAGTCGGTGGGGGCCGCGTACGGCGGGAAGATCAAGTTCTCGAATGCCTTGATCGCGCAGCTCCCGGCGGGCTTGTCGTCGTACGGGCTCGGAATGCTGACGTCGCGCACGTGGCCGTTGCGGCCGAGCGTGACGCTCACCTTCGTCGCGCCCCACGGGCCCAGCCTCTTGCCGTCGCTGTCGGTCGCGGCGCCGCAGTTCGCCTTCACCTGATTGGCCGCGCGACGCAGCACGATCTCGACGGCGTCCTTGTCGTACGGCGTCTTTGCGCCCGCGGGCGCGGCGGTGCCGCCGCCGCCGCCTCCCGACGTCGCCATGCCGCTGGACGACCCAGTCCCGGAGCCGGTCTCCGACTTGCCGTGCGCCTCCAGCGAGGCCCCCTTGCCCGGGCCGGACTCTTCATCCGGCGCGACGCAATCTCCACCTTGCTTTTGTGTGCCCGGCGGACAGTCTGCCGACGCCGAATTGGCGGGCTTGTCGGGACCCCCGCACGCCGCGGCGGCCAGCGCGACCACGATCACGATGTGTCTCGTCATGACGCCTCCTCGCGAAGGACACCTTCGGTTTACGCCCTTCCCCCCGGGCTCGCAAATGCCAATCGCGGAGGCGCCCCCCCGGGCGTGACGGTCACTCATCGATGGCGTAGTCCTTGATTTTGTAGAGCAGCGCCCGGTGGCTGATCTCGAGCAACTCCGCGGCGCGGGTGCGGTTGCCCTTGGTCTTCTGCAGGGCGCGCCGGATGAGGATCCGCTCGATCGCCGAGACCGTCTTCTTGATGGAGAGCTCGCCGCTGCGCAGCTGCACCTGCACGGGATCGAGCGCCTCGCGGATGCGCTCGGGCAGGTCGCTGGCCTGGATGGTGTCCGTCTCGCAGAGGACCATGGCCCGCTCCACGGTGTTCTCCAGCTCGCGCACGTTCCCCGGCCACCCGTACTCGAGCAGGGTCTTGCGCGCCTCGGCCGACATACCCCGGATCTGCGTGCCGAGCCGCGCGTTGTTGCGCGCGACGAAGTGATCGATGAGCAGCGGGATGTCCTCGCGACGCTCGCGCAGCGGCGGGATGGCCACGTGCAGGACGTTGATCCGATAGAACAGGTCCTCGCGGAAGCGGCCCGCCTTCACCTCGGCGGCGAGGTCACGGTGCGTCGCGGCCACGATGCGCACGTCGACGTGCGTGTCCTTCGAGTCGCCCAGCCGCCGGATCGTCTCCTCCTGGAGCACGCGGAGCAGCTTCACCTGCAGGTTGAGCGGCAGCTCGCCGATCTCGTCGAGGAAGAGCGTGCCGCCGTTGGCCTCCTCGAACAGGCCGCGCTTGTCGCTCGTGGCGTCGGTGAACGCCCCCTTTTTGTAGCCGAACAGCTCGCTTTCGAGCAGGTTCTCGGGGATCGCGCCGCAGTTGATGGCGACGAACGGCCCCGCCTTGCGCGCCGCGCGCGCGTGAATCGCCCGCGCGACGAGCTCCTTGCCGACGCCGCTCTCGCCCGTGACGAGAACCGTCGTCTTGAAGTCCGCGATCTTGGCGACGGTGCGGAAGACCTCCACCATCTGCGGGCTCTTGGCGAGCATCGACTCGAACTGCGCGCTCTTCTGGATCTGCTCCTTGAGCGCGCGGTTCTCGCGGCGCAGCGACTCGCGCTCCTCGGCCTTGCGCAGCGCGAGCACCACCTCGTCGGGCTTGAAGGGCTTGCTGAGGTAGTCGTAGGCGCCGGCCTTGATCGCCTCCAGCGCGAGGTCGATGCTGCCGTAGGCGCTCATCACGATCACGGTCGCGCCGACGTTCTTCGCCTTGAGCGTCGCGAGCAGATCGAGCCCGCCCATGCGCGGCATCCGCACGTCGGTCAGGATGACGTCGGGCCCGAACGAGTCCACGAGCGCGAGGGCGGCCTCGCCCGAGTCGGCCAGCTCCACCTCGTAGCCGTGCTTGCGCAGCAGCGTCCGCAGCACCAGGCGGATGTTCTCTTCGTCGTCGACCACCAGGACGCGCCGCATGTCGCGCCCATCCTACCCTGAAATTATTTCATAGGCACGCCGATGGACTGGCAGGGCTCAGGTATTCGCGACGAATGACGATGAAAACGTTGCGAATCAAGATAGCCCTCGTCCCCGCCGGCGGCTGGCCCTGGGGCGAGAAGCGGAGCGCCTGCGCGCAGCCTCCGGTGTTTGCCGCGCCTTGGACGTGGCACCAGCCCGGCGGCGCCCAGGCCGCTTCGTCGCAGCTTGGGGTCGGGTAGTCCGTCCCGGCCACGAGCTGCTCGAGCTGGCAGAGGACTCCGTTATAGTGCCCGCGAATGAGGACCGGCCTCGACCGCCTTCTCGACTCCGACGCCCTGCGCTCCCGCCTTCTCCGCGGCCGCCTCGGCTTCCTCACCCACCCCGCCGCGGTCGCGCGGGACATGACCCACGCCGTCACGGCCCTGCGCGCGCGCGGCCACGCGTTCGACGTCCTCTTCGGCCCCGAGCACGGCTATGGCGGCGAAGCGCAGGACATGGCCACCGTCGCCGACGCGCGCGACGCGCACGGCACCCTCGTGCGCAGCCTCTACGGCGACCGCTTCGAGGACCTGATCCCGAAGGACGAGGACCTCGCGCTCATCGACACGCTGCTGGTCGACCTGCAGGACGTCGGCTCGCGCTACTACACCTTCGTCTGGACCGCCGTCTGCGCGCTGCGCGCCTGCGCGAAGCGCGGCGTGCGCGTCGTGGTGCTCGACCGGCCCAACCCGATCGGCGGCGCGCGCGAGTCGCTCGAGGGTCGCCTGCAGGAGCCTCGCTGCCGTTCGTTCGTGGGCCTCGAGCCGACTCCGATCCGCCACGGGCTCACGCTCGGCGAGATCGTGGCGTGGCGCCGCGAGGCGGAGGCGCTTCCCGCGGAGCTCTTGACGGTCGTGCGCTGCGAGTGGGACCGCGGCGAGCTCGCGACCTCGTGGGACCGGCCGTTCGTGATGCCGTCGCCCAACATGCCCACGGCCAGCACCGCGCTGGTCTACCCCGGCGGGTGCCTCGTCGAGGGCACGAACCTGTCCGAGGGCCGCGGGACGACCCGCCCGTTCGAGATCGTGGGCGCGCCGTGGGTCGACGGCGAGAGGCTCGCCGCGGAGCTGCGCGGGACGAAGCTGCCCGGCTTCGTCGCCCGCCCGCTCGTGTTCCTGCCCACGTTCCACAAGCACGCGCAGCGCCCGTGCGGCGGCGTCCAGCTCCACGTGACCGACGGCGCCGCCTTCCGCCCGGTCGCCACCTACGTGGCGCTGATCGCCTGCGCAGCCCGGGCGGCGCCCGACGATTTCCGCTTCCGCACCGAGCGCTACGAGTTCGTCGACGACATCCCCGCCTTCGATTTGCTCACCGGCGACGCCCGCGCGCGCGAGCGGATCCTCGCCGGGGACGCTCCCATCGACGTGGCTTGCACGGTAGCCACCCTGCGCACCGGCGAGGCCGAGCTCTGGGACCGGGCGCGGGCCGCCGCCCTCGCCTGCGCGTCTTGATCTCCGTCCGGGTTGGATGCCAGGCCCGAAACGGCGGTTCATCCGTGGGCCGACGCGAAAAAGGGCGCGCGCGAATGGCAACGCGCTTGCGCCTTCTGTAGACTTGGACGCGCGATGGCGAAAGATCACGCGGAGGATCCGGCCCTGATCGGGCGCACCATCGCGGGCAAGTTCGCCATCGAATCGTACGTCGGCGGCGGCGCCATGGGCGCCGTGTACAAGGCCAAGCAGATCGCCCTCGACAAGATCGTCGCGATCAAGGTCATGCACCGCGAGATCGCGACGGACGAGAAGTTCGTCACGCGCTTCAAGCGCGAGGCGAAGGCCGCGTCGCGCCTCGACCACCCGAACTCGCTGCGCGTCATCGACTTCGGCGAAGAGCCGGACGGGCTGCTCTACCTCGCGATGGAGTTCCTCGACGGGCAGGACCTCTTCGCCGTGCTCAAAGGGGGCTGGCCCTTGCCCGACGAGCGCGTCGTCGACATCCTCATCCAGGCGCTCGCCGCCCTCGCCGTCGCGCACGATCAGGGCATCGTCCACCGCGATCTGAAGCCCGAGAACATCATGGTGCTCTCCGGCACGGACGACGAGGGCAGCCCGCGCGACATCGTCAAGGTGTGCGACTTCGGGATCGCGAAGATCACCGAGCGGCGCGTCGATCAGAAGGCCACGGACTCGGGGCGTCTCTCCACCAAGGGTCTGGTCGTCGGCACGCCGGAGTACATGTCGCCCGAGCAGGGCCGCGGCGAACCGCTCGACGCGCGCAGCGATCTCTATTCGATGGGGGTCATCCTCTATCAGCTGCTCACGCGCCAGGTGCCCTTCGACGCCGAGAGCGCGATCGGCATCGTGCTCAAGCACGTGACCGAGGACCCGAAGCCGCCGGCGGAGGTCTACCCCTCGGTGAACCCGCGCCTCGAAGCGATCTGCCTCAAGGCGCTGCAGAAGAAGCGCGAGGAGCGCTACCAGTCCGCGCGCGAGCTACGGGCGGACCTGAAGGCGGCGCTCGACGGGAGCGTCGCGACCCGCAGCATTCCGTCGGCGCATCGGATGTCGTCGGGGACGACGGAGGCCGAGGGCCGCCCGGCGATGGAGAGCGCCGCGACGATCCCGATCGACATGCGCGACGCCGGGGCGACCACGCGAGCGGCGACGTCGTCGCCGTCGTTGAGCAAGGGGACGCCGATGGCCACCGAGGCGCTCGACGACGAGCGGCCCGCGGGCGTGCCGCGCCGCTGGACGGGGTACGTGCTGGCGGCGGTGATGATCGGCGGCATCGGCATGGGCGGCTACTGGGTCGCAAAGAAGGCGAACGCCCGTTCGGACACGTCGGTCACCGTCCCCACCGCGCCCACGGACACGCCACACCCGACGACGACGGCGACCGTCGCGCCGCAGCCGACGGTGATCGCACCGCCAGCGCCGACGATGTCGTCCACGCCGACGGTCGTCGCGTCGACCTCGGCTTCGGCTTCTCATCCGGCGCCGCTCGTCGTCGTCTCCAGCCCTGCCTCGCCTCACCCGCCGCCGCATCCGTCGGCGACGGTCGCGTCACCGGCCGTGACCGGCACCGCGAGCGTGGCGGCCACGTCCTCCGCGGCCGCTCCGACCACGACGGCACCGGTCACGCCTCCGCCGGCCGTCGGCTCGGCCCAGGTGCGCGTCGGTCAACCGACCAGCGTGACGGGCGACGTCGACGCGAAGGCGCTGCGAGTCGCGCTCGCGAGCGCGTACCTCCAATACAACGCGTGCTACGGCAAGGCGCTGCACGCGGGCGCCAAGCCGCAAGGCTACACGGCGGAGATGCACGTGAAGCTGGGCTCGGCGAGCAGCGCGCAAATGGCCGTGCCGGATTTCCTCAGCGACGCCGGCCAGTGCGTGATGAGCGCCGCTACGAACGCGCTCTCGGCCGTGGTGGGCAACGGCACCGCCGTCGTCCCGATCGAGTTCGTCCCCGGGACTTAAAAAAACGCGCCCGAAACGCAGAGCGTCTCGGGCGCGGGGGCTCACGCGGTGGGGGAGGGGGGCTC
>DATIQP010000348.1:0-10810 GCA_035470765.1 Polyangiaceae bacterium
CGCCGTCGAAGCCGCACGCCCGTGCGCGTGCCGCCGCCCGGCCGTACGCCTCGACGATCGCGTCGAGGTCGCCCTTCGAGAGCATGTCGACGGTCTGCCGCCAGCCGGAGCGCGAGATCTTCAGGAAGTGGATGATCTGCGGGAAGACCTTGCCCGGCCCGGCGTCGTGGCAGCGCGCCGCGAGATCGCTCAGGCCCGGCGAGAACGAGTCGTCGCTGATGCGGAGCAGCGGCCCGCTCTTGGACGAGTGCACCGCCATCGCCTCGAGCACGACGAGCCCGACGCCGCCTCGCGCAAATCGCGTGTATCTCGCACGGATCGCGTCGTTGACCAGGCCGTCCTCGCCCGAGAGGCGCGTCACCATCGCGGGCAGCACGATGCGGTTGGGCAGCGTCGTCTTGCCGAGGGAGAAGGGCGACAGCAGCATCGCGCGTCTCTCAGCCGAGCAGGGCGCCGCCGATGATCAGCTTCTGGATCTCGGTCGTGCCCTCGTAGATCCGGAGCGGGCGGATCTCGCGATAGAGCTGCTCGACGACGCTTCCGAGCGCGACGCCCAGGCCGCCGAAGAGCTGCACGGCGCGGTCGACGATGCGCTGCGCGGCCTCGGTGGCGAACATCTTGGCCATCGCCACCTCGACCGAGGCGCGCTCGCCGGCGTCCTTGAGGCGCGCGGCGCGGTAGACGAGCAGGCGCGCCGCGTCGAGCTCGGTCGCCATCTCGGCGACGGCGGCCTGCGTGAGCTGGAAGTCGGCGAGCGGCTTGCCGAACTGCACGCGCTCACGGACGCGCGTCCGCGCCTCGTCGAGCGCGCGGCGCGCCATGCCGCACGCGGCCGCGCCGACCGAGGTGCGCAGGACGTCGAGCGTGCCGAGGGCGAGGCGCATCCCCTGCCCCACGTCGCCCACGAGCGCGTTCGCGGGCACGCGGCAGCCGTGCATCTCGAGGCGGCCGAGCGGGTGATCGAGCGACATGGGGATGCGGGCCGCCACGAGGCCGGGCGCCTCGCGGCCCACGAGGAACGCGCTGACGGGCTTGGGCGCGTCCTTTACGCGGGCAAAGACGACGAAGTGATCCGCGATGCCGACGTTGGAGATGAAGACCTTCGTCCCGTCGAGCACCCACTCGGCGCCCTCGCGCCGCGCGGTCGTCTTCATCGAGCCGACGTCGCTGCCGGCCTCGGGCTCGGTGAGGGCGAAGCCGCCGACGCGATCGCCCTTGGCCACCTGCGCGAGCAGCTCTCCGTGCACCGGGTCGCCGGAGTGGATCAGCGGGTGAGCGAAGAGGCCCTGGACCGCGAGGATCGAGTCCGCCATGGGGTGCGACCAGCCCAGCGCCTCCCGCGCGAGGCAGAGCGCGCGCAGATCGATCCTTTCGAGCGCAGACGTGGCGAAGCCGCGGCCGCCGTGGCGCGCCGGCACGACGAGCGAGAAGAGGTTGTTCTCGCGCAGCCGCTCCACGGCGCGCGCCGCGTCGTGATCGCGCATGTCCCACGCGGCGACCACGCCGAGCTCTTTCGCGACGTCGGCGTGGTGCGGCTCGAGCAGCGCGGAGACGGCCGCCGAGAAGTCGGGGAAGGGAGGTGCGGTCACCGCGTGTCGCCTGGTCCGCGGCGGTCGCCGCGATGGTCCGCCGTCTTGAAGGGGAACGGCGCGCCCGCGAAGACGATGGGCTTCTCCGCCTTCCACGCGTCGTACGCGGCGCGGAAATCCGGGTGCATCATGCAGATGGCCTGGGCCTGCGCCTCGGCCTCGATCGCGGCGTCGAGCGGCATCGTGTGCTCGCTCTCGAGCATCTGCTTGGTCATCGTGTGGGCGAAGGCCGGGCCCGACGCGAGCCGTTCGGCCAGCGCGCGCGCCTCGGCGAGGCACGACTCGGCCGGCACGACGCGGTTGACGAGGCCGATGCGCGCGGCCTCCTCGGCACCGATGATGTCGCCCAAGAAGAGCAGCTCGCTGGCGCGCGCGAGGCCGACGACGCGCGGCAAGAGGTACCCCGCGCCCATGTCGGCGCCGCAGAGGCCGACCCGCGGGAAGATGAAGCCGAACTTCGCCTTCTCGCTCGCGATGCGCAGATCGCACGCGAGCGCCATGACGGCCCCGGCGCCGACGGCGGTGCCGTTGACGGCGGCGACGACCGGGCGGCGCAGCTTGCGGATGTTGGCGATGAGCGCGCCGGTGACGCGCGTGAAGGCGAGCATGCCCTGCATGTCGCGCGCGAAGAGATTGCCGATGATGTCCTCGACGTCGCCGCCCGAGCAGAACGCGCGGCCCTCGCCCGTCAGCACGACGGAGCGAATGGCGTCGTCGTGATCCATCGCCGCGAACGTGTCGCGCAGCTCCTCGTAGACGGCGAACGTGAGCGCGTTGAGCCGCTCGGGGCGGTCGAGGACGATCTCGGCGACGCCGTCCTTCCGCGAGTAGCGAAAGGTCTTCGGTGAGATGGGCATCTCTACGCCTCCGAGGTTTGCAGGCCGTCGCGGAGCTTGCCGAGCAGGCGCCGCAGCTCCTCGAGCTCGGCGGGCGAGAGCGGCGAGAGCGTCTTCTGCACCGCGCGCGTGTGGCGCGGGATCGTGGCCGCGACGGTGGCGCGGCCCTTGCGTGTAAGATACACGCGCGAGACGCGCCGGTCGCGCGCGTCCGACTTGCGCACGACCAGGCCGTCGCGCGCGGCGCGGTCGACCAGGCCCGTGAGGTTGCCGGCCGTCACGAGCAGGCCGCGGCTGAGCGAGGCGAGCGTCTGGCCGTCCTCCCGGTCCAGGCTCGTGAGCAGGTCGAAGCGCGCGAGGCTCACGTCGTCGGCGAGCTCGCGGCGGAGGGCCGAGAGGATGCGCGAGTGGCACTCGAGCATCCGCACCCACGCGCTCACGGCGGTGTCGCGCCGGCGCGAGGCGGCGTCCTCGACCCGCGCGATCGAGCCGCGGCTCGTCACGGCAGCACCGCCATCCCTTCGATCTCGACGAGCGCGCCCGGTTCGAGCAGCCCCGCGACCTTCACGAGGCTCATCGCCGGGTAGTACTTGCCCATGCGCGGGCGCCACCCTTCGCCGATGTCCTTCATGGCGACGCGGTACGCGTCGAGGTCGGTGACGAAGGCGAGCAGCTTGACGATGTGCTGCGTCCCGCCGCCGGCCGTGCGCACGACGTTGATCACGTTGTCGAGCGCGGCGAGGAACTGCGTCGCGAAATCCGGGCTGACGATGCGCGCGTCCTTGTCCCACGCGATCTGTCCGGAGATGAAGAGCAGCCGCCCGCTCGGAACCACGAGCCCGTCCGCGTAGCCGCGCGGCCGCGGCATCCCCGCGGGAGAAATCACCTGAGTCATCGCATCACCTGTCCACCGTCGATGGTTATCGCTTGTCCGTTGATTCCGCGCGCCTCGTCGCTGCAGAGCATGCCCACGACGTGGGCCACTTCGCCGGCGGTGACGAGACGTTTCTGAGGGTTGAGCTCACAGAGCGCCGAGCGCGCCTGCTCGGGCGTGCGCCTGGTCTTGCTCGCGATGCGCGAGATCGCCGTGGCGGCCATGTCGGTGTCGACGAAGCCGGGGCACACGGCGTTCACCGTCACGCCCGTGCGCGCGAGCTCGATCGCGAGCGCGCGCGTGAGGCCGACCATCGCGTGCTTCGACGCGCAGTACGCGCTCGTGTAGGCGTAGCCCGTGAGCCCGGCGTTCGAGGCCACGTTGATGACGCGGCCCCAGCCCGTCTTGACCATGCCCGGGACGATGGTGCGCGCGAGGCGGAAGGCGCTCGTCGCGTTGACCGCCATCGCGCGCTCCCACATCTCGTCGGTCGTGCCCATGAGGGGAGCGCTGTCCGCGACGCCTGCGTTGCAGACGAGGATGGACACGTCGCCCATGCGCTCGCGCATGCGCAAAAGCTCGCGGTCGACCGCGACCGGATCGGCCACGTCCGCGACGAGGACCATGCCGTCGATCTCCCGGGCGATGCCCTCGAGCGAGACCCGGTCGCGCCCGAGGACGGCGACGCGCGCGCCGTCGGTCGCGAGCCGCAGCGCGATGGCCGCGCCGATGCCCTTGCCGCCACCGGTGACGAGGGCGACGCGGTCGTCGAGTGCGCGCACGGGAGCCATGGGGAGGCGAAGCTATACAGGTAAAGCATCTAGCGCGCAACGGTCGCGGGCGGCGTGTTAGCGTCTTGGCGTGGCCGTCGTTCCCAGGCTCTTGGGGTTGTTGCACAAGGAATCGCTCGACCCTTCGTACCGCAAGGCCGCGCGACTGGCGCGCGTCGTTCGCCGGGCCGAGCTCTTGTCCTCGCTCGCGCCGTCCGCCGCTCCTGCAGCGGTCCGGCTGATCGCGGCCCAGGGGGTGGGCGTGCGGACGGTCCACGCGCTGCACGCGCTGTCCGTCCCCGACCGCCTGGCCATCGTCGACGACCGGCGCTCGTTGACCTATCGCGAAGCGGATCGAGACATCAACCTCACCGCGCACGCCATTCGAGACCGATTCGGGATCGCGCGTCGCACGCCGTTCGTGCTCATGGCCGAGAACTGTGCGGAGTACATGCTGGCCTGGTTCGCGCTGTTCCGGCTCGGCGCGCGGGCGATCCACGCGAGCTACCGTTCGCGCCCGGCGGAGCTCGAGTACCTGGTTCGCCACAGCGGCTCGCGGGTGATCCTCGTGTCCGAAGCCTCGCTCGAGACCGCGCGCGCTCTCGCCCGCGACCAGCCGTCGCTCGGCCTGCGCCTCGTGCTGACCCACGGCGAGGCCCGAGGGTCCGACGAGATCACGTTCGCCGATCTGCTCTCGCGGAGCTCCGGCACGTCGATGCCGGGGTCGCGCACGGACGCGCTCGGCGGCGAGAGCGTGGTGTACACCTCGGGCACGACCGGGCGGCCCAAGGGCGCCGTGCGGGACTTCGCGGCGTTCGGGCTGATCGAGCTCTCCCGCCTCCTCGAGCGCCTGCCGTTCCGCGCCGGCGATCGGCACCTGGTCGTCGCGCCCCTGTATCACTCGGGCGCGCAGGCCTTCGCGCTGATCCACACCGCCATCGGCGCCACGGTGCGGGTGTGCTCGCACTTCGACGCCGCCGAGGCGTCGCGCACGCTCGCGCGCGAGCGGATCCACAGCTTGTTCCTCGTGCCGACGATGATGCGGAGACTGCTCGAGGTCCCCGCCACGGAGGCGCCCGCGACGCCCGATCTCCGCGCGGTCGTGTCGGGCGCCGCGGAGTTTCCCCACGCGCTCCGGCTCGCTGCGGCGGAGCGCTTCGGCCCGTCCGCGATCTTCGATTTCTACGGCGCGACGGAGCTCGGATGGGTGACGCTGGCCTCTGGCCACGAGATGATCGCGCGCCCGACGACCGTGGGCCGACCCATCGCCGGGCAGCAGGTGCGGATCCTCGATCGCGACGGGAACGAGGTCCGCACGGGCGAGACGGGGATGATCTACGTCCGCAACGAGCAGACGATGGTCGGGTACCTCGACGACCCGAAGGCCACCCGCGAGACACGCCGCGGCGAGTGGGTGACGGTCGACGATCTCGGGCGCCTCGACGAGGACGGCTATCTGTACCTCTCGGGTCGCGCCCGGGACATGGTGAAGAGCGGCGGCGTGAACGTGTATCCCGCCGAGGTCGAGGAGGCGCTCATGAAGCACCCCGCCGTGCGCGAGGCGGCGGTCATCGGCGTCCCCGATCCGGAATGGGGTGAACGACTCGTCGCGGTCGTCGCGATGCGGGACGCGTCGGTCGGAGTCGAGGCGCTCGAGCCTTGGATCAAGGAGAGGCTCTCGGGCCCGAAGGTCCCGCGGCGGTGGGAGCTCGTGACCGAGCTCCCGCGGAATGCGACGGGCAAGGTCCTCAAGACCGACCTTCGCGCGCGCTACTCGTAGCTGCTCTCTCCGCGGACGCCTCGTGCTAGGAGCTGCTCCATGTCCGTCTACGGTTGGTTCGCGTCCAAGGGCAAGAGCGGCTTTGGCTACAACTCGACCGCCGAGGAGGTGACCGAGGGCCTGTCGCTCGACGGCAAGACGATGCTCGTGACGGGCTGCAACTCGGGCCTGGGTCACGAAGCGATGCGCGTGCTCGCGCTGCGCGGCGCGCGCGTCGTGGGGACCGCGCGCACGCTCGAGAAGGCGGAGGCGGCGTGCCGCGGAGTCGCGGGCAAGACGATTCCACTCGCGTGCGAGCTCTCGGATCCGGCCAGCGTGCGCGCCTGCGCCGAAGAAGTGAAACGGCAGGGCCCAAAGCTCGACGCGATCATCTGCAACGCGGGCATCATGGCGCTGCCCAAGCTGGAGACGGCGCACGGCTACGAGCTTCAATTCTTCACCAACCACATCGGCCATTTCCTGCTGGTGACGTCGCTGCTCGATCAGCTCACGGAGACGGGTCGGGTCGTGATGCTGAGCAGCGCCGCCCACACGCGAGCGCCGAGAGCAGGCATCGAGCTCGACAACCTCGACGGGTCCAAGCGCTACGGCGACTGGCGGAACTACGGGCAGTCGAAGCTCGCCAACCTTCTCTTCGCCAAGGAGCTCTCGCGCCGCTTCGCCGGCACCAAGAAGACCGCCAACGCCGTCCATCCCGGCGTGATCCAGACCAACTTGGGCCGCCACATGAACCCGGTGGCCCGCTTCCTCTTCGGCGCGGTCAGCCCGCTGTTCCTCAAGACCGTCGCCCAGGGCGCCGCGACCGAGGTCTACGTCGCCACGAGCCCCACGCTGACCGGCGTCTCCGGCGAATACTTCGCCGACTGCAACGTCGCCGTTCCGCGCGCGGACGCCAACGACGCCGAGCTCGCGAAGAAGCTCTGGGAGGTCTCGGAGAAGATCGTCGCCGAACTCTAGGCTTTGTCGGCGCGAAGGCGCAGGTCAAGCCGTGGCGGAGGTCGCTCGGAAGATGGCGGCCACCGCGTCGATCACGACGCGAATGCGCGGCACACGCTGCAAGTCTGGATGAACGACCATCCAGCCCGTTCCGCGAGCCACGACGGCCGAGAGCGCACGTAGCTGCGGGACGAGCCGCGCCGCGCGCTGCGGCAGGACTCCCAGACCCAGACCCGCCGCGACGGCGGCCCCCGCGACTTGCATGCTCGGAGCCGAGAGCACCACCTTGGCTCCACGAAATGCGTTCGCGCACCACTCGGATGCGGGGTGGCGGCCCGAGTAGACGACGACGTCGTGATCGACGAGCACCGAGGGATCCGCGGGCGTGCCCCGGCGATTCAGATAGTGGTCGCTGCCGAAGAGCACGAACGGCTCGTTGCCGAGCTTCTGCGCGACGAGCACCTCGGGTGTCGGCCGATGGCCCTCGGGCCGAAAGCGGATCGCGATGTCGGCTTCCCGTCGGAGGAGATCGGTCTCGTCGTTCGAGAGCACGAGCTCCACGCGAATGCCGGGGTACTTCTCCCGAACCTGCGGCAGTGCGCCGACGAGGAACGAGCACGCAAAGAACTCGTTGGTCGCGATGCGCACGACCCCCTCGAGATCGCGGTCCTTCACGGTGGCCCGAAGCGCGAGCTCGTACGCGCTCCTCTCCATGGTCGTCGCAGCGTCGAGCAGCGTGCCCCCCTCCGAGGTCAGCTGCAGCCCCTCGGGGGTCCGCTCGAACAGGCGAAGCCCGAGGGATGCTTCGAGCGCCGCGAGCCTGCGCCCGCACGTCGGCTGGGTGACCGCGAGGGGACCCGCCGCCGCAGAGAGACTGCCGGCCCGCTGGATGGCGAGAAAGAAGCGGACGTCGTCCCAGCGCGGGATCGTGCGGAGCAGCGCCTCGCGCGTGGATTGCTGGGGGCGGGTCTTTTTGCGGGGCTTCATCGCTATGCATTAATGCATGGCCCCTCGTCGGATTCGAGGACTATCGAGCCGGACCCCGCCGCGTCAGTGTCCGTGGATGGGCGGTCGACGATGGAGCTTCGTGAGCGCAGGCCTCGGCGCGAGCGCCTGGCTCGCCACGCCTTGGCTGCCGATGGGCTCGCCGCCGTCCTTCGGGTCGATCGAGCACGTCTTCGTCTTCCTTCCGCTCGTAGCCATGCCGCTCGCGCTCGTTCTCCTGTCGAGGTTGCTCGAACAGCAAGGATGCTGGGCGCAGCGCGTTCAACCGGTGGCTGCGGCGATGGTGCTCGCTTCGTTCTTCGTCCCGAAGGGTCCCCTCGCCGGCGGGCTCACGGCAGGTTGGTTGGTGATGGCCATCACGGTCGCCCTCGGTGGCGTCCGACACGTGAGACGAGAAAACGTGAGCGTGCTCGCCGCCCAGGTGTTTCTGGTGGTGGGCGCCGTGTGGCTGTTGCTCTCTCGCCTGGGCGTCGGCCCCCGAAGCTTTCCACCGCTCACCGTGCTGCTCGCGGCGGTGCACTTTCACTTCAGCGGGTTCGCGCTGCAGGTCCTCATCGCGGCAACGGGGCGCAGCCTGCAAGGCTCGGCGGCGCGTCTCGGCGCCCTGCATCTCGTCGCGATCGGCGCGATCGCGGGCATTTTGCTCATCGCCGCGGGAAGCGCTCTCCCGTCTGGGGCGCTGAAGCTCGCTGGCGTGACGGCGATGGTTCTCAGCACGCTCGCGCTCGCCGCCATCTCGACGGGGGTCGCTTTCGAGTCGGGCTCTCCGATGGCCCGGGGGCTCCTGCTCGTGTCGGCCAGCTCGATCGCGGTCGCGATGCTCGTCGCCGGGGTCTACGGCGTCGGCGAGGTCTCGGGGAACGGGTGGATTGGGGTCGCTCGCATGGTGAAGGTGCATGGGCTGCTGAACGCACTGGGCTTCACGTTCTGCGGCTTGAGCGCCCATCTGCGGATGCTTTCTGGAACGAAGGAGCTTTCCCCCGCACGTCGGGTGGAAGCGTTGCAGCCCTGAGGAGTGAATTCATGCATCCATCGAGTCTTGGTCTTGGTTTCGGTCTCGTTGTGGCAGCTTGTACGCGCGCACCGACCGTCTCTCCAGGCGGGGTTCTCTCGTTCACGCCGTCCAACGTGGACCTGAGCGGGATCGATGTGTCCAAGGTCGGCGACTTCGTCGTCGACAACGACGAATGCACGATCAACACGGACTCGAACCTCGCGTCGTGCGGCGACGGCGCGAACGTCCTCGCCTTCAAGGTCGCGACGCAGAGTGATGGAAGCCAAGTCGCCGTGTACGTCGCGAAATCGATGACCATCCTGTCGGGTCAAAACCTCACCGTGGTCGGATCGCGACCCTTCGTCTTCATCGCGACGGGCACGATCACCATCGACGGCACCTTGAACGGAAACGGCAAATCGGACGTCGGCAACGCCGGAGGTCCATCGGCGCAGGAGACGAGCTTCACGCAGGGCATCGGCCTCGGGGGCGGCGGCGCGGGGACGCCCAGCACGGGAGGCGGCGGTGCCTCGTACTGCGGTACGGGGGGCCCCGGCGGCGCGGAGAGCGGAACACCGTCGTCCGCCGCTGCGGCCTACGGGACTACGGCGATCACGCCACTCGTTGGAGGTTCGTCGGGAGGCGCGGGCAGCGGATTTTCGGGAAGTGGCGGCGGCGCGATCCAACTCGTCGCGGGGACGTCGATCACGATCGACGCCGCGGGGCTGATTCAGGTCGGCGGCGGCGGCGGCGCCTTCGGCGGCATCAGCGGACAAGAGGCCAATGGCGGTGGGAGCGGGGGCTCGATCTTGCTCGAATCGCTCGCGGTGACGATCGACGGCACGCTCGCGGCCAATGGCGGCGGCGGTGGCGCCGGGACGTCCGCGGACGTCGGCTCTCCGCCCCCGCTCGACCCGTTCGGCGCCGACGCGACGCCGAACGCGACGGCGGCCGCCGGCGGCAAGGCGGGCGTTGGACCCTCGTCGGGCGGAGACGGCAGCGCGGCGACGACCGTGAACGGCGCGGCAGGATCGTTCACGGCCGGCAACAGTGCCGGCGGAGGCGGCGGCGGCGCGGGGCGCATCCGCATCAACACGGAATCGGGAGCCGCGACGCTCGCGGCGGCCACGATCTCGCCCGGGATGTCCACGCCCTGCGCGACGCAAGGCACGCTGTGAGCGTCACCGCGCTCAGCCGTCGGCGTTCGCGAGCTCGCGCGACGAGGCCGGCGGGGGCGGCGGCAGGCGCGAGTGGCGAAGCGAGACGCGCGCGAGATCGAGCGGCGCCTCCACGCCCTTCACCTGCGCCTCGAAGTACTCGACCGACACCCCGGTGAGCGCGTCATCGGGGAGGGCCTGGAACAGCTCGCGCGAGACGACGATCTGCCCCCCGCCCGCGAGGTGCTGCGCGCGAGAGGCGATGTTCACCGTCTGCCCGAAGTAGTCGAGCGTGCCGTTGGCGGTGACGAGATAGCAGGTGCCCGCGTGGCCACCGAGCTTGATGCCCACGCGCGCGCCGTGGCGGGCGCGCTCCCGGAATTGCTCGAAGCGCAGCAGCGCGAGGATGGCCGCGCGCGCGCACTGCGCCGGATCGGCGAAGGCGGCCATCATGGCGTCGCCCATCGTCTTCACGCACACGCCACCGCACTCCTCGACGACCGCGCGGAGCACGTCGAAGTGGTCGTCGACCAGGCGGAACGCGGCCGCGTCGCCCACGTCGGCGTAGAGCGAGGTCGAGCCCGTGAGATCGCTGAAGAGGATCGCCGCGCGCGACACCTTCACCGGCGTGCCGCGCTTGAGCAGGTCGCGGGTGAAGAGGGCGCGAAACTCATGCAGGGTCGAGACCTCGTGCGCCGTCGCGGCGGCGCTCGCGAAGGCGAGGTGCTCGATCTTCACGTGGCGCGCGTCCGGGCAGCGGCTCTCGATCCGCACGACGCCTTCTGGACGAACCTGCGCGTGGGAGGGTCGCACCGCGCCGCCGTCGACGAGGAGAAGCGTGGAGTCGGGCGCCTCCTCGGCGATCTCCA
>DATIQP010000349.1:0-1904 GCA_035470765.1 Polyangiaceae bacterium
GTCGCCAAGCTGAAGGCCCCCTCGGTGGAGCCGGGCAAGAAGGATCTCGTGCTCGCGCCGTCGCACCTCTGGCTCACCATCCACGAGTCCGTCGGCCACTCCACCGAGCTCGATCGCGCGCTCGGCTACGAGGCCAACTTCGCCGGCACGAGCTTCGCCACGCCCGACAAGCTCGGCAAGCTCGAGTACGGCGGCGAGAACATCACGTTCTTCGCCGACAAGACGACGCCCGGCGGCCTCGCGACGTGCGGCTACGACGACGATGGCGAGAAGACGGGGAAGTGGAACCTGGTCGAGAAGGGTAAGCTCGTGAGCTACCAGACCACGCGCGACCAGGCCGCGTGGATCGGCGAGAAGCGCTCGCGAGGGTGTTCGTTCGCGCAGGACTACGCCTCGGTTCCGTTCCAGCGCATGCCCAACGTCTCGCTCGCGCCGGGCGACAAGCCGGCGTCGATCGAGGATCTCGTCGCCGGCGTCGACGACGGCGTGCTCATCACCGGCGACGGTTCGTGGTCGATCGATCACCAGCGCTACAACTTCCAGTTCGGCGGGCAGACGTTCCACGCGATCAAGGGCGGCAAGCTCGCGGGGCCGCTGCGCGACGTCGCCTACCAGTCGAACACGCTCGAGTTCTGGCACTCGTGCGACGGCATCGGCAGCGCGGAGCACTTCGAGGTGCACGGCTCGATGGTCGACGGCAAGGGCGAGCCGCCGCAGAGCAACCCCGTGAGCCACGGCTGCGCGCCGGCGCGGTTCCGCCGCGTGAACGTGCTCAACACCAAGAGGCGGGCGTGAGCGCGCGCGGCCTGAGCCTCTGCGATCACGCGCTCGAGCAGGCGGCGCGGGCGGCGCCCGGCGCCGAGGCGATCGTCTCGGTGCGCCAGAGCCAGCGCGGCCACGCGCGCTACGCCAACAACGAGATCACCCAGGCAGGGGAGGTGACCGAGACCCAGCTGCGCCTCACGCTCGCGTTCGGGAAGCGCCACGCCAAGGCGGAGACGAACCAGACCGACGAGGCCTCCCTGCGCGCGCTCGCCGCTCGCACCGCCGCGCTCGCCAAGGTCGCGCCGGAGGACCCCGAGTGGCTCCCCGTGCTCGGGCCGCAGCGGTACGCGACGAGCTCGAGCGCGTTCGATCCCGCGACGATCGACTTGCCGGCAAAGGCGCGGACTGCGGCGGCAGCCGCGGCGATTCGCAGAGCGGAGGAGAAGTCGCTCGTGGCGGCGGGGTATTGCGAGAGCGACGCGACGCTCTTCACCTTCGCCACGAGCGCGGGCCTTCGGGCCGAGCACAAGGAGACCGTCGCGAGCATGACGACGACCTTGCGCACCGCCGACGGCGCCGGCTCCGGCTGGGCGGGCGCCGAGGAGGTGCGAGCCGCCGACGTGGACGCCGACGCGCTGGCCCGGGTCGCCGCCGACAAGGCCGAGCGCAGCCACGGCGGGCGCAAGCTCGAGCCCGGCAAGTACACGGTGCTGCTCGAGCCGATGGCGGTGGCCGACATCCTCGGCTTCTTGATCGAGGCGCTCGACGCGCGCGCCGCGGACGAGGGCCGCTCCTTCTTCTCCAAGCCCGGAGGCGGCAACCGCGTCGGCGAAGCGATCTTCGATCCGCGCGTGACCTTGCGCTCCAACCCGTTCGACCCGGCCACGCCCGGCCGTCCCTGGGACGACGACGGCCTGCCGCTCGCGCCCACCGCGTGGATCGACGGCGGCGCGCTGAAGAATTTGCAGTATGCACGCTTCTGGGCGCAGAAGGCAGCGAGGAAGCCCACCGGCGGTCACTCGACCTGGCAGCTCGGCGGCGGCGCCGCGCCGTCGGCCGCGTCGCTGGTGGCGGGGATCAAGCGGGGGCTCGTCGTCACGCGCTTCTGGTACACGCGCTGGCTCGACCCGAAGGCGGTG
>DATIQP010000350.1:0-6790 GCA_035470765.1 Polyangiaceae bacterium
CCAGTAGGGCGGCGCGGGTGTCTTGGCGACCATACGATCACGGTACCCGCCGTCTCCGTCTCCGTCTCCGCCTCCGTCTCCGTCTCCGTGTCCGTGTCCGTGGCGCACCCCTTGCGATGAGGGGGCGTATGCCCTCGCCGCAAGAACTTGGTACCCGCAAATACTCGCAACAATGCCCGATCGCCGACCGGCCGCTCGTGGCCAAACACCCACGCGCGCGTCGGCTGATCCACACACTCGGCGCGCTCGCCACGAGCGTCGCCGTCGGCCTCGTGGCCGGCGCCGCCGGCATGCCCACCCCGGAGGCGTCCGCGCAGACGCGCCCGGAGGTCGTTCCAGGCGCTGGCCTCGACGCCCACTCCGAGAACGGCGGCGCGCAGGCCCTGCCGCTCC
Organism: Polyangiaceae bacterium; assembly: GCA_035470765.1. Lineage (GTDB taxonomy): Bacteria > Myxococcota_A > Polyangia > Polyangiales > Polyangiaceae > DASXHD01. The sequence continues at coordinate 394 of DATIQP010000350.1, forward strand.
TCAGCGAGCAGCTCACCGTGCGCATCGACGGCGAGCACGCCGCCGCCAACTACGAGCACGTCTTCCAGAACGAGACGTCGAGCCGCCTCGAGGGCAACTACCACCTGCTCGTCGGCGAGGGCGGCACCGCCACGGGCTTCGCCTACTGGAACGGCAACGACAAGATCGTCGGCGAGGTGTTCGAGCGCGAGGCCGCGCAGCACGTCTACGAGGCGATGACCGGTCTCAAGCGCGATCCGGGTCTGCTCGAGCAGACCGGTGAGGGCGCCTTCTCGTTCCACGTCTTCCCGATCGAGTCGGGCGAGAAGAAGAAGATCCAGGTCTCGACGTCGCGCTGGCTTCGTCGCGAGGCGGGGACCGTGACGTATCGCGCGAGCATCGTGCGGGCCGACGCGAAGATCGGCATCGACATCGACGACGCCCGCGGCGTGAAATCGGTCACGAGCTCGACGCACGAGCTCGACGTGCAGCAGGTCTCGCCCACGCACGCACACGTGACGGTCAAGTCCGCGAAGGAGACGTCGCCCACCGAGCTCGTCCTCGCGTACGCGCCCAATGAAGCTCCGTGGACGCTCAACGCGCTCGTGCACCACGACGCCGGCCACGAGGTCTACTTCACCGCGAGCATGGCGACGCCCGCCGCCCCGGCCAACCAGGTCCACGGCGGCAACGACGTGACGCTCGTGCTCGACCGCTCGGGCAGCATGACCGGGGACTCGATCGCCAGCGCGCGCACGGCGGCGGCCGCCATCGTCGACAAGCTCGGGGGCACCGACACCGTCAACGTGATCGCCTTCGACGACAAGGTCGAGAAGCTCTGGAACGAGCCGCACGCGGTCACCGACGACGCACGCCGCGACGCCAAGGCCTACATCTCCAAGATCGACGCGCGCGGCGGGACGGACATCGCCCTCGCGCTCAAGGAGTCGCTCGGAGCGCAGAGGAAGAGCTCGCAGCCGGATGCCACCGGCCGCGTCAACAACAAGGTCCTGCTCATGCTCACGGACGGCGAGAGCGACGGCCCGTCGGCGATCAAGGCTGCGCAGGACGACACCAGCTCGGCGCGTGTCTTCACGGTCGGCATCGGCACGGGCGTCGACAAGGGGCTGCTCTCGCGCCTCGCGGCGATCCGCCACGGCCGCTTCACGTTCATCTCGGACATCCACGCCGTCGCGATCGAGTTCCCCCGCGTGCTCTCGCAGCTCGAGGACCCGGTGCTCACCGACGTCACGCTCCGCGCGGAGGGCGCCACGCTCGACCGCACCTATCCCGGCACGCTCGGCGATCTGTTCCCGAGCGACGAGCTGCGCATCTTCGGCCGCATGAACGGCACCGGCCCCGCCAAGCTCGTCATCGAGGGCAAGGACCACGGCGTGGCCAAGCGTTTCGAGACGGCCATCGACGCTGCGGCGACGCCGAGCGCACCGTTCGTCGCGCGGAGCTGGGCGCGGGCGCGCGTCGACGAGATCCTCGGCGACATCAGCGAGAAGGGCGAGACCGACGCGCTCAAGAACGAGGCGATCGAGCTCGGCCTCGCGTACGAGCTCGTCACGCCCTACACGTCGTTCCTGGCCGTGCCCGAGAAAGAGCTCACGGACTCGGCGAGCCAGGCCATCGGCGACATGCGCGCCAAGCGAGCCAAGATCCTCGCGGCCAACAAGGACGCCGCGGCCCTGTCGCGCCTCAACATGCCGCCGGGCGACCCCGTCCTCAAGGTGAGCGCGCCGCGCGACGCACGCCGCGTGACCGCGATGTTCCCCTTCGGCGTCTCGCAGGACCTCGCGTACGACGACTTCTCCGAGTCGTGGATGACGCGCTTTCTGGTGCCGAAGGACGTGCCCGACGGCAACTACACGGTGCCGGTCGTCATCGTGCAGCGCGACGGTACGGTCACCGCGACCTCCGTGCAGTACACGATCGACAGCAAGGCGCCCGCGATCGAAGTGGACGTGCGCGCGCGCACGGGCCACCAGGCGGAGCTGCGCGTGACGCTCGACGAGCCGGCCCTCGAGGTGCGCGCTGCCGACGCGGACGATCCCGCCAAGCGCACCGCGCTCGCCAAGAACCCGGACGGCACGTTCGGAGGGATGCTCTCGCTCTCGCCGGGCCACCACCGCATCCGCGTCGTGGTCGCGGACCAGGCGCGCAACGAGGCAGAGCGCGTCGTGGAAGTCGACGTCGAGTGAGCACCGAGCCATGACGCCTCGCTCCACCGCCGCCGCGCTCGCCGTCGCCCTCGCCAGCATGCTAACGCGCGGGTCCGCTCCATCCGAGCGGCCCGTGCGGGCTGCGGCGCAGGACGACGACATCCCGCTCGAGGCCGTTCACGATCCGCCGGAGGCGAGCCGTCCGAGCTTCGTCCTGGGCAACTCGAGCGACGTCCGGGCACTCGTTGCGGACGGAGCGTTCGCATGGGCCGCGACGAGTGGCGGCCTCGACCGCTACGCGCTGCCGTCGCTGCAGCGTGCTCACTTCGGCCCGGCCGACGGCCTCGACACGCTCGACGTCCGCGCGGTCTCGGTGCACGACGGACGCGTGGTGGTCGAGACCGCCTCGAGCCATTGTTCGCTCCACGGCGAGCGCTTCGCGTGTCGGTCCGCTCGCCCGCCCGCGCCCGCCGTCCCGCGCGACGAGACGTTCGCCGGCGCGCCGGTCACCGCGAGGCTCTCGACGTCCGCGGGCGAGCTCGTGGGGACGCGCGGCGCGGGTCTGTGGATCGCACGAGGCGGGCAGCAGCCCGTCGCGCTCGGCCCGCACGAGCAGGCGCCGCGGAGCTTTGTCCGCAAGGTTGTATTCTACAAAAACAAAGCCTTCGTCGCGACGTTCGACGACGGCCTGCTCTCGCTCGCCGCGACCCCTGCGAGCCTCGCGGCCCAGCCCGGCTTGCTCGCCTCGGCCAGGCTCACGACCGCGCAGGCGCGGATGATCAACGACGTCGCAACCGACGGGAACACGCTCTGGGTCGCCGCCAACGAAGGGCTCTTCTTCTCGCGCGACGGTGCGAAGTTCGAGCGGGTCGATCGCATCGAGCAGCGCAGCGTGACGAGCCTCGCGCTCGATCACGACCGCGTCTGGGCGACGACCAACGCCGCCCTCTGGAAGCTGCGCACACGCGGAACGCCGCGCGTCGAAGGCAACTGGTGGCGCCCCGCCGGCACGCGCTCGCTCCAGGCCGTGGCCGTCAGCAGAGGCTCGGTCTTCCTCGCGAGCGAGGACCGCGGCGTCATCGCGTTCGACAGCCGCGGCGCGTTCACGGTATTCGACAAGCTCGCCGGGCTGCCGACGAGCTGGGTCCTGGCGCTCGCGAGCGACGGCCGCGGCGGCGTCTTTGCTGCGACGCTCCGCGACGGCGTGATGCACCTCGACGCGCGCGGCGCGTGGTCGATGCTCGAGGGTCTGCCCAGCGACTGGACGCTCGACGTGACGGCGGACGACGCGGGTGTGTGCGTCGGCACGCAAGGCGGCGCAGCCTGCTACGACGCCGAGGGCAAGACCGTCACTCGCCGACTGCTGGGGCTTCCCGATCCGCGCGTCCACGACGTGCAGCGCATCGGCGGGCGCCTCTTCGTCGGGAGCGAGGCGGGCGCGGCGTTCTTTCAGTGAAAGGAGACGCGCGACGCCGCGGTCGCGAACGTCGCCCCGGCCGCGTCGGTCTCCACCACGTCGAGGACGCCGTCGTGGCACGGGACGAGGGCGTCGTGCGCGGCGAGCGAGTCGACCGCGGCGATCTTCCCGCTCCCGTCGACGAAGATCGCGGTGATCGCGAAGTCCACCTGCGCATTCGTGATGCACGCCTGATCGACGACGGGGTACTCGAGCACCATCGCGTCGTTCGGGCCCAGCGGCGCGTGGCCCACGAGGCCCTGCGCGCGAGCATCGGGCGTCGTCGCGTACGTGACATTCGTGTACGCGTGCACGACCGCCCCATCCGGGCCGACCAGATCGACCTCGCCCCCGCTGCACGCCGCGAGCAGCGCCGCGGCCATCGCGGCGCGCTTCACAGCGAGCTCAAGAAGGCGATGAGCGCGTCGTGGTCCGTGCTCGAGAGCACCGAGAAGGCATCATGCGCGGCCTTGGCCTCGCCGTCGTGCGCGAGGATGGCGTCCTCGATGGTGAAGGCGCGCCCGTCGTGCATGTACGGAGCGGTCTTGGCGAGGCCCCAGAGCGGCGCGGTCCGGAACTCGGTCATCTTCACGGTGCCGTCGGCGATGCCGAGCGTGCCGGGCGGCGTGATGTCGTGCAAAAGGAGATCGCTGAAGAGGAACGCGTTGACCCCGTCGTGCGTCGGCAGCGCGGGGATGTGGCAGCTGGCGCACCCGACCTCGACGAAGACGAAGCCGCCGTGTTGCTCTTGGCCCTCGTCGTGGTGCGTTCGCGGCGGCGGCCCGAGCTGCTGCATGTAGAAGACGAGCGAGTCCACGTCGCCCTGGGCGATCTCGGGGTCCGGCGAGCTGTCCGAGTCGCTCGCGAAACCGAACGTGAGACCGGCCTGCGCCGGCACGGTCACGCCGAGCTCGTTCGACAGCGCGTCGCGCGCGAACTCGGCGAGGCTGGGCACGTTCGCCTTCCAGCCGAGGCGCCCGATGCGCCCGTCCGCGAGCCGGTTGGCGCGCCCGTGGATGCCGTCGCCGTTGGCGTCGTTCGGATCTTCGTGCGAGAGGATGGTCGCGTCATCGATGCGGTCGACCAGGCCGAGGCCGAAGACGGGCGGCGGCTGCCTCGCCTCGAAGAGGTTGCACATCGGATCGGGCTCGGGCCGCACGCCGACTGCGGCCGCCTGGTGGTGGAGCATCGTGCCCACGCTCGGCGCCACGAAGCCGTTCGGGCCCACGAAGCCCTGCCGCGTGACGTTGACGTCGTCCGGGCCCGAGCCGCCGACGACCGGATCGAAGTGGCACGCGCGGCAGGAGTCGCCGTTGAACTGCGGGCCGAGCCCCGCGGCGAGCGACACGTCGCGATCGAAGACGGCGCGCCCCGCCACGAACTGGGTGAGATCGTTGCCCGCGAGCCCCGTCACGGGGCCGCCGTACGCTCCGACGTCAGGCACGGGCGCGTTCGGGACGAGCAGGCCCGCGCTCGCCTGGCTTCGTCCGCCGAGCGACAGCAAGAACGCCTGGACGAGCCCCTGCTGCTGCGCGCTCATCGCGACGTACGCGTCGCGGGACGCCGAGGCCTCGCCGCCGTGCATGCGGACGGCCTGGTCGAGGGTGTCGGCGCGGCCATCGTGCAGGTACGGGCCCTCGGCGCCGATGCCCCAGAGCGGCTGGGTGCGGAAGTCCCTGCCGGTCGCCTGCTTCATCACGATGCCGTCGGCGAGATCGGGCCCCATGTCGTGGAGCAACAGGTCCGAGTAGAGCGGGATCAGCCCGCGCGGCCCGTTCAGAGCCGGCACGTGGCAGCCGCTGCAGTTCGCCTGCGTGAAGAGCGTCTTGCCGGCCTCGTTCTCGGGTGTGGGGTCGTCGGCCTTCGGCGCGGCGAGGAGCATCGCGTACGAGACGAGGTCGAACAGATCCTGCTCGCTCATCTCCGGATCGGGCACGCCGTCGTCGTCGGTCGTCGGCGAGTCCGGCGCCGCCGCCTGCGCTTGCTGCTGCGCGCCGATCGGCTCGTCGGTCGCGTGCGGGTCCAGGGCCTTGGTGCCGCCGCCGCTCGCGCCCGTGAGCGGCACGGGCACCGGGAGCTTGGCGCGCATCGCGTCGCTGAGCGGGTTGGTGGTGATGCCGGCGTGGTTGAAGAGCGGCCCGCGGATGAAGCCCTCGACCGAGACCGTCTGCGATTTGAGCCCGAAGCGGCCGACGAAGCCGCGATCGTAGTTGGGCCTGCCGCGGATGCCGTCGTGGTTGGCGTCGTCGGGATCGGCGTTCTTCAGGATCTCGGCGTCGGGCAGCTCGGCGATCAGCCCCGCGCCGAAGAACGGGATCGGGTTGCGCGTCGCCATGACGTTCGTCTGGGCGGGCGTGGACACGCGCGTCTGCGGGTCGAGCGTGAACTGATCGAGCACGCCGCTCTTGCCGAGCGGGTTGAACGAACCGTCCGTCAAGGACTGACCGACGAGCAAGAAGTTGCGGTAGCGCGCAGCCGAGCCGCCCGGGGCCGGGCGCTCGTGGCACGCCGTGCAGAAGGTGACGTTGAACGCGGGGCCGAGGCCCTCCGCCTTCGTGAAGCGATGGAGCGCGACGGTCTTGCCGCGCTCGAAGGTCGCCTGCTGGTCCGGCGTGGCGCTGGGCATGACCGATCCGAGGTCGCCGAAGACGCCCGTCGCGGGCTGCGGTGCAGGCCCGCACGCGGCGATGACCGCCGCGAGGATCGTTCCGCCGAAGACCAACGAGTCAAGCCGCACGCATCGCCTCTATTCGTCCGAGCCGAGCAGGCGGGTGTACGCCACCCCCTGGTAGGC
>DATIQP010000351.1:0-2835 GCA_035470765.1 Polyangiaceae bacterium
GCGAAACCTGACACTTGGCGGAGACGGAGACGGGGGCGGAGGCGGAGACGGGGCGGGGGCGGGGAGACCTGGTAATACTGGGGAGATGAGGCGCTTGGGTTGGGTGTGGGCGGCGGTCGGGGCCGCGTTCGGGCTCTTGGGCTGCTCGGTCGCAGAGACGCCGCCGCCGGGCACGACCTTTCAGAGCTCCAGCGGGGCGGCGAGCGTCGAGGTGCAGACGAGCCCCTTCGCGCTCGTGGTGCGGGACAAGGACGGCAACGTGCTGCTCGAGAGCGCGCCGGCCCAGGCGGACGGCCCGTATGCGCCGCTCGCGATTACCCACAACACCGACCTGAGCACGACGCCGCTCATCACGGGCTGGGACTACTACAAGGGCGAGGACGGGCCCTGGACCCACGTCTCCACGGTGCGCTCGGTCCACAACGACGGCGCGACGACCACCATCGGGCTCGACACGGGGCTCGCCGACCAGCCGTCGATGACGGTGACCATCACCTCGGACGGCATCGGCGTGCGCATCGCCGCGGCGATGGACCCCGCGGCGGACGCGGGCGATCAGACGATCAACCGCGTCTCGATGGCGTTCGTGCTGCACGACGACGATCCGAATGCGCCCACGCCCGGAGTGGGCGACCACTTCTTCGGCCTGGGCGAGCGCTTCGTCGGCGCCGATCAGCGCGGACAGTCTCGCTACATGTGGGTCGAAGACCGCTTCGGCAGCGAGGACTCGACGCAGAGCCCGACGCCGACGGCGCTGCAGGCCAACGAGACGTACATCCCCATCCCTTGGATGATGGACCCGCGCGGCTTCGGCATGCTGCAGCACACGACCTTCCGCACGCGCTACCACCTCGGCGACGAGGCGAGCGACGCGTTCCGCGTGGAGGCGAGCGAGCCCAAGATCGACTTCAGCGTCTTCGCCTCCGCCGATCCGAAGAAGCTCGTGCAGGCGCTCACCGACGTGACGGGGCGGGCGCCGGAGGTGCCCGACTGGATCTTCGCGCCGCGCCGCCGCGCCGATCTTCCGCAGACGACGCTCGACGCGGAGATCGACAAGCTGCGCGCGAACCACGTGCCCACTACGGCCATCGACACGGCGCTTCACTACTTGCCGAGCGGCATCGGCACGACGGACGCGAAGGCGGCCACCGCCGACATCCACGCGCGAGGCTTCAAGGCCATCGCGTACTTCTGCCCGTTCGTCGACATCACCTATTCGCCCGTCTACGACGATGCGGTCGCCAATGGTTACCTCGTCAAGCACGCCGACGGCACGCCGTACGTCATCTTCAACATCCCGCGGCAGGAGGGGATCGTGGACTTCACCAACCCGGCCGCGGTGACGTGGTACCAGGGCCTGCTCAAGCAGGCGCTCGACGACGGCTGGGACGGCTGGATGTACGATTTCGCCGAGTACGTTCCGCAGGACGCGGTGATGTTCAACGGCATGACCGGCTTCGAGGCGCACGACCTCTATCCGGTGCTCTACCAGAAGGCCGCCCACGATCTGCTCGAGCAGCTGCGGCCGAAGGACTATCTGTTCTTCGTGCGCTCCGGCTACGCGGGGACGAGCGGCAACGTGCCGATGGTGTGGGCGGGCGACGAGGACACGAGCTTCTCGCTCGGCAAGGGCCTGCCGAGCGTGCTCGCGGCGGCGCTCAACCTCGGCATGAGCGGCGTGCCGTTCTGGGGCTCCGACATCTCCGGCTACCACTACCTGTACTGCCCGCCGCCGGACAAAGAGCTCTACCTGCGCTGGACGGAGGTCGGCGCTCTCTCGGGCGAGATGCACGACGAGAACGAGGGCGCGGGCAGCGAGCCCGTCTCGGCGCGCTGGCAGATCTGGGACGACCAGGAGTCGACCGACACGTACGCGAAGTGGGCGCGGCTCCACACGCAGCTCGTGCCGTACTTCCGCGTCGCCGCGGACGAGGCGCGCGCGACGGGTGTGCCGATCATGCGACACCTCTACCTCGACTACCCGAAGGATCCGAACGTCTACGCGTTGACCGACGAGTACATGCTCGGGCCGTCGTTGCTCGCCGCGCCGGTCGTGCAGCAGGGCGCGGTGACTCGCACCGTGTACCTCCCGGACGCCGAGTACTACGACTTCTTCTCCGGCGCGCGCGTCACCGGAGGCGGCAACGTCACCGTCGATGCGCCGCTCGACGACGCGCCGGTCTTCGCGAAGATCGGGGCGATCATCCCCATGCTCTCGCCCGACGTCGAGACGCTCGTCCCCGCGACGGACGGCAGCGGCGTCGTCTCGCTCGCGGACCGCGCGGACGTGCTCTACCTCGAGATTTTTGCCGGGAATTCGACGCAGATCGTCCTCGGGGACGGCACGACGATCGCGCAGACGGCGCCCGCGGCGGCGTTCGACGTGCAGCCGCCGGTGGCGAAGAACGCCACGCTGGTGCAGGCCGCTCTGGCGTCGGATCTCGCGACGTGCGACGCGTGCTGGCTGGACGATCCGACGTCGCGCACGCTCTCGGTGACGATCAAGACGCAGGCCGACACCGTCACGAGCGGACCGCTCTCGGTGGACCTGCAAGCTTCGCCAAACGTCAAGCGCTTTGTGATGCGCATGCATCATTGAGCGGAGTCACGCGCGCGGAAGGCGAGGTCGCGCTTTCCCCTCTCGGTCGCTCGAGCGGTTTGTTATGCTCCACGAGGTCACGGACTCCATCGAGGACTGATTTCGTCGACGCGGCTTCTTCGAGTCGACCGGGGAGAGCACGCAGCACGTGGGGAAGACAGCTCGCGCCGTTGTTTCGTCTCAAGCGCCGGTGCCCGCGTCGGGTCGCCGGCGCAATGGTGTCGCCACGCTCGGTC
>DATIQP010000352.1:0-12078 GCA_035470765.1 Polyangiaceae bacterium
AGGGGTCCAGCCATGCCCACGTTGCGCACGCTCACCATCGCCCTCTGCACCATGGTCGTGGTCGCGTTCTTCGCCGCGGCCGGGTGTGGCGGCTCGACACAGCTCGACACCACCTGCGCCATCGGACAGGTCACCTGCAACGGGGCGTGCACCGACACCCAGGCCGACCCGGCCAACTGCGGCGCGTGCGGAGCCGCTTGCCCGAGCGGGCAGGTATGCAACCTCGGGGCGTGCGGGGCCGCGTGCGACCCGACGCTCACCAACTGCAGCGGCGCGTGCGTCGACACGAAGACCAACCCGAAGGATTGCGGCGGTTGCGGGAAAGCGTGCGGCACCAGCCAGACCTGCAGCGGCGGGAGCTGCGTCTGCCCGAGCGGCACCACCTCGTGCAACGGGGCGTGCGTCGATCTGACGAGCGACCCCAAGAACTGCGGAGCGTGCGGCACGAGCTGCTCCGGCGGCACTCCGGTGTGCAACAGCGGTGTCTGCGCGGCGTCGTGCGGCGCGGGTCTCACCAACTGCAACAATGCGTGCGTCGATCTTCAATCGGACAACGCCGACTGCGGCGCCTGCGGGACCGCCTGCACCAACGGGCAGACCTGCCTGCAAGGCAAGTGTGGCTGCTCGAACGGCGAGACCTCCTGCAACGGCATTTGCGTCAACACCAACATCGACAGCAACAACTGCGGCGCGTGTGGCAACAAGTGCCCCAACGGGCAAGCGTGCTCGGCCGGCGCCTGCACCGCGTCGGGCTGCAACGGCGGGCTCACGCAGTGCGGCTCGAGCTGCGTCGATCTCACCACCAGCACGCAGAACTGCGGCAGCTGTGGCAACGCGTGCGCGCTGGGCTTCGACTGCGTCAACGGGAGCTGCGTGTGCCCGCAGGGCGAGACCAACTGCAACGGCGTCTGCGTCAACCTGCAAACGGACCCGCAAGCGTGCGGCTCGTGCGCCACCGCCTGCCCCTCCAGCCAGGTGTGCAACGCCGGGGCCTGCAGCGCGAGCTGCACTTCGCCGCTGGTCGACTGCGGCGGATCGTGCGTCGACCTCCAGACGGACGCGACCAACTGCGGCGCGTGCGGCGTCACGTGCACCGGCGGCGAGCAGTGCGTGGCCGGCACGTGCCAGTGCGTGGCGCCGACCATCCTGTGCAACGGCGCGTGCATCAACCCCACCGTGGACAGGCAGAACTGCGGCAGCTGCGGCACCGCGTGCGCGCAGGGGCAGATTTGCCAGAACAGCGCTTGCGGATGCGTGCCACAATTCACCTCGTGCAACGGACAGTGCGTCGACACGCTGAACAGCGACGCGAACTGCGGCTCGTGCGGCAACGCGTGCCCGACGGGGAAGCACTGCGGCGGCGGGACCTGCCGCTGATCCGCTTCGGCCTCTGCCTCGCGTGCGTCGCTGCCGCGAGCGCCGCGGCGTGCGGAGGCCTCGATCCCATCGTCTCGCCGGACGGCGGCGAGCCCGACGCGACGCTCGACGCCATCGCGCCCCCGGACGCGAGCAGGGACGTCACGCCGGGCGACGCTGCGACGGACGCCGATGGCGCCGTGGACGCCGCGCCGGACGCCGCGCCGGACGCCGCGCCGGACGCCGAGGCGGGCGCGCCGTTCGCCTGCGGCAACAAGATCTGCGACTCGACCCTGCACTACTGCGAGAAGAAGGCGGCCGACGGCGGCCTCGCCGACGCAGGACTGAAGGACGGCAGCGCCGAGGTGGACACCTGCATTCCCTATCCGGCGAGCTGTACCGACGACGGCGGCAATCCGAGCTGCTCGTGCATCACGGGGCAGTGCGTGTGCACGCAGGTCGGAGCCGAGATCACGGTCACGTGCCCCTGACGGCGGAGCCGCCGAACGAAATCTGAGCCGTTTTTGCCGTGGTCAGACACTTGACCAGAGCAGCAATGACCCACGGCGGATCGGCTAGACTGAGCTGGATGAGAGGCGGTCAAGCCGAGCGCCCAGCGGTCGTGCGAGCGCTCCCCTTCGGGGGAGGCGACGAGGCGTTGATCGCGGGCATTCGCGCCGGGCAGTCGGGCGCCGCGGTGGCGCTGGTCGAGCGGTACGGCCATCACATCGAGCGCGTGCTGTGCCGCGTCCTCGGTCCCGATCCGGAGCTCCCGGACGTGCTGCACGACGTGATCGCGCACGCCCTGTCCAACATCGATCAGGTCCGGAGCGCCGACGCCCTCAAGGCCTGGCTCACCCAGATCGCCGTATTCTGCGGGCGCGGCGTCATTCGCCGCCGCCAGCGCCGCAAGTGGCTCACGTTCTGGGACCCTTCGGATCTGCCCGACGTGGCCTCGCCGGAGTCGAGCCCCGAGACTCGCGACCTGCTCGCCGCGACGTACGAGATCCTCGCTCGGCTTCCCGAAGACGAGCGCATCGCGTTCTCGCTGCGCTTCGTCGATCAGATGGAGCTGACCGAGGTCGCCTCGGCGCTCGACGTCTCCCTCGCCACGGCGAAGCGGATCCTCCGCCGAGCCGAGGCGCGCTTCCTCACCTTCGCAAAACGTTACCCGCTGGTGCTCGAGGCGATCGAGCAAGGCACGCGGTGGAAGAAGGAGGAGGCACCATGAGCCTGGACGATCTCGGGCAAGTCGTGGCCGCGGAGCAGGACGCACGGCTGCGCACCTCGAACGCCGTCGACCGGGTTCGCGAGCGCGTGGCGGCGATGCCGTTGCGCCGACCGGATCGCCGGTCGAGCTCGCTGCGATGGGCCGGCGCCGCGGCCGCGATGCTCGCCGCGGCCGCGATCGTCGTGCTGCTTCTCCGGTCGCGCGCGACGACGGCTCCGCTCACGTTCGAAGTGTCGGGCGAGAAGGCCTCGAGCGGCGCCTGGATCTCCACGGACACGTCGTCGGTGACGGCCGTCCGCTTCTCGGACGGCTCGATCTTCGCGCTCGGCGAGGGCGCCCGCGCTCGCGTGGAGAGCGTGACCTCCGACGGCGCGCACGTGGTCATGGAGCGGGGCAGCGTCTCGGCCGACGTGGTCCATCGGGCGACGAGCCACTGGTCGGTGCTCGCGGGTCCGTACGAGGTCCACGTGACGGGCACGCAGTTCAACGTCTCCTGGCAGCCGGCCCGCGGCCGCATCGAGGTCCACGTGACGCGCGGCTCGGTGGTGGTGAGCGGCGGCGGCGTCGCGGAGCACCCCGTGCGAACCGGCGAGGACTTCGTCTTCGAGCCCGACTCGGCCGAGGCAGCCCCTTCCCCCCCAGCGTCGCACGTGGACGTCGAGAAGGAGGAGCCCGCGCCCGTCCAGGCGACGGCCCCGACCTCCGCGGTGGCCACGCCACGCTGGAAGGAGCTCGCCAAGGCAGGCGACTACACCGACGCGATCGACGCCGTCCGGCGCGCGGGCGTCGACAACGTCATCGCGACGAGCGGCCCCTCGGACCTGTTCGTGCTCGCCGACGCGGCTCGCCTCTCGGGCCACCCGGAGATCGCCGAGAAGAGCCTGCTGGCGCTGCGCCACCGGTTCCCTCGCGACGCCAAGGCTCCTCGCGCGGCGTTCGACCTGGGCCGCCTCGCCTTCGACCAGCGCCACGACTACGCCGACGCGGCGACGTGGTTCTCCACCTGCCTGAAGGAGGATCCGAACGGCCCGCTGGATCGCGAAGCCGCGGGCCGCCTCATCGAGGCTCGCAAGCGCGCGGGCGACGCGGGCGGGGCACGCGCCGCGGCGCGCGAGTATCTCACCCGCTACCCGGATGGGCCGCACGCCCCTCTGGCCAAGAGCATCGCGACGAGCGAACCTTGACCACGCGTTGAGACGGTTCTTCTTGGCGCTGCTCTGTGGCGCTCTGTTGCTCGTTCTGGCTCCGGCACGTGCGCGCGCCGACGAGCCCACCCTCGTCGTGGTGCTGGTCGAGCCCGGAAGCGACACGCTCGCGGAGCGCGTGGAGGCCGAGCTCCGCGCGCTCGGCTTCGACGTGCAGACGACGAGCCCGACGAATTCCGGCGCTGGCGTGATGGAAGACGCAGCCCGCGCCGCGCACGCCGCGGCCGCGATCCGCATCGTCCGGTCCGATCAGAAGGCGCAGGTGTGGGTGGCCGATCGCGTCACGGGCAAGACGCTGCTGCGCGAGCTCGAGGTGGCTCGGGGAGAAGACCCCGACGGCGTCCTCGCCGTTCGCGCCGTGGAGCTGCTCCGCGCGAGCCTGCTCGAGGTCGAGGCTTCCCACCCCTCTCGCGGTGAGGTGAAGGAGAGCCCCGTCGTCCGTCGGATCGTGGCGACCAGCCGCTCGGCTCCCGAGCCGCCGCGGTCCACGCTCGCCCTCGCGGTGGGCCTCGGTCCGCAAGTCATGCCGTCCCTCTCTCCCTCCCTCCACGCGCTCGTGGGGATGGCGTGGATGCCCTCGCGATTCGGTCTCGAGGCGACGTTCCTCCTACCCCTGGTCGCCAGCGAGGTTTGCGCGTCCGAGGGGTGCGCGCGGCTCACCACGGGGCTCCTCGGCGGCGGCATGCGCGTCGCGCTCACGTCCGATGTCGCGCGCGTGCACCCGGAGCTAGGTCTCGGGTTCGCCGGGGCGTTCGTCCACGCGGAAGGGAGCCCGGTGCCGCCCTATCTTGCCTCGAGCTCGAACGCGCTCGTCGCCGCCGCGTACGCGCGGGCGGGGCTGAGCGTCTCGCTCTCGCGGCATTTCCGGCTCGGGATCGACGCTTGGATCGGAGCGGCCTTGCCGCCCACGCCCGTTCGGTTCTCCGGCCGGCAAGTCGCGCTCTGGGGCGGACCGTTTGCCTCGCTGATTCTGCGCGCCGAGGTCTGGCTCCCCTGACGCACGAATGGTGAGCCGCGCGCGCACGGCCCGATCACTGCATGGTGTCGGGGCTCGGTCACGGGTCTGGTGCTGCTTTTTTCTTGGTATTAACGGCTCAATGCGGCCATGATCGAGGTGGCGCTCTGTCGTCTTCTAGCGAGGGAACCATGAAGAAGCGTGTGGTCATTACTTTGCTCGCGTTGGCCGTCGCGGCTCCGCTGCTCGGCACCGCGTCTTGCGGAGACAACACCGGCATCGGCGCCGACGGCTCGGCGGACAGCACGCTCGACAACAACCTGCTCCCCGACGGCGGCGGCGGCGACTCCCCCTTCACGACCGACGGCCCGAACCCGACGGACGGCGGCGGCGGCGACACCGGCTGCTGGAGCAACTGCTCGACCGACGGCGGGCCGGTCAACTGCCTGAACCTGGCGTCGTCCTGCAAGTCGAACAGCGAGTGCTGCTCGCTGAACTGCCTCAACGGCTCGTGCCAGCCGCCGCAGTGTACGGCCGACAACGCGTCGTGCACGAGCAACGCCCAGTGCTGCAGCGGCACGTGCGCGAACGGCACCTGCACCCCGCTGAACACCACCTGCAAGACGCTCGGCAACCCGTGCACGGCGGGCTCGCAGTGCTGCTCCACTTACTGCACGAACGGCGTCTGCGCGCAGCCGTCGTACTGCGGGCAGGTCGGCGACATCTGCAGCAAGCCCGCGGACTGCTGCGGCGGCATCTGCACCATTCAGCAAGGCCAGAACTTCGGCACCTGCGGCCAGCCGTCCCAGACCGGCGCACAGTGCAGCGCCATCGACGGCGTGGTCTGCTCGACGACCGACGCCGGCGTGACGGACGGCGGCCTGCCCGCGTGCGGCGGCGACTGCTGCAGCCGCGACTGCGCCCCTTGGGGCCCGACGCAAGTCTTCATCTGTCAGCCCGCGAGCGGTTGCCACCCCGTCGGCGACATTTGCTACAAGAACTCCGAGTGCTGTGGCGGCACGGGCACGAACCCGACCGAGGTCTGTAACCAGCCCGACGCGGGCCTCGCCGGCGTGTGCAGCAACCCCACCGGCTGCAAACCGAACGGCGACATCTGCCGCCTGCAGAGCAACCAGTGCAACGCGACCGACAACTGCTGCTCCGGCAACGTGCAGCAGTTCGACACGTGCAAGCAGGACAACCTCGGCGTGCCGCGCTGCAGCTACGCGGGCGACGCCGGCTGCCAGCCGTCGAACGGGACCTGCGCGACGAGCGCGGACTGCTGCAACCTGAACCCCTGCGTGCCCGACCAGGACGGCGGCCTCACCTGCTACCCGAGCTCCTGCGTGCCCACGGCGGGCCAGTGCACCACGGACGCGGACTGCTGCGTCGGCGGCCACTGCTACATCCCGGGCGGCCAGACGACCGGCACCTGCCAGCCGCTCACCACGCCCGACGGCGGCACGACGACCGACAGTGGAACCACCGACAGTGGGACCACCGACGCGAGCACCCCGCCGCCGTGCGCTCTCTATGGCCAGGTCTGCTCGACCTCGGGCGACTGCTGCAACGGCGTCCCCTGCACCAACGGGCGCTGCGTCTACCCCGTGTACTGAGCGCCCACTCGGGGCTCAGTACACGACGATCGGCATCGGATACTGCGACGCGTCCCCCACGAGCGTGGTGGACGCGCCGCTGACGGTGCGCAGCGGGGCGACGTCGCCGGTGGCGCCGGGGGCGAAGACGCGGATCGACGCGCCCCCGGCGTCGGCGTTGGCGACGAAGACGTCGCCCGCCGGGTCGACGGCGATCCCGCCGATGGCGGTGATGCCCGTCGTCGCGCCGGTGAGGGTGGCGACGGGAGCGTCGGTGTTCTTCGCGCCGACGGCGTAGACGACCGCGGCGCTCGCGCTGAAGCCGTAGAGCGCCAGGTAAAGCTGGCCGCCGGCGCCGTAGGAGAGCCCCTCCGCGATGCCCTGCGGTGACTTGAGAGACCGCTGCGGGGCGACGTTCCCGTTGTCGGTGGTGTTGAAGAACAGGACGTTCAGCGTCGCGTCGGCCTCGGCCAGCTCGCTCCCGTACACGGCCATCGCGAGCGTGGCCTGCATCGTCGTCGAGGCGCCGGTGATCGTCCGTACCGGCGCCACGTTGCCGTTCGCGCCCGGGGAGAAGACGAGGAGCTTCGGCGCGCGGCTCGTCCCGGTCGTGAGCTCGGAGGCCGCGTAGATGGTGCCGTCCTGGCCCACCGCAACGCCGGCGAAGTAGTCGGTGCTGGCGAGCGCGTTCGAGCCCGCGATCGTGCGTGCGGGCGCGACGTTACCGTTCGCGCCCGGCGCGAAGACGAGGAGGGCGAGCTGGGTGGCGACGTAGAGGTTGCCGAGCGGGTCGGCCGCGAGCGCGAGGGCGCCGCCGAGGTTGGTCTGGTTGCCGCTGATCGTCGTGGTCGGCGCGACGTCGCCCGAAGCGCCGATGGGGAACGTGACGATCGACGAGCCGCCGTTGTCGAGGACCGAGATCCGGGTCGGCCCGGGGCTCGCGTCCGTGCAGGCGCAGGGCGCGTCGATCGAGTCCGGAGGCGCGTCGCCGCCGGCGTCTTGGGTGCCGCCGCCACCGTTCCCGCACGCCGCCAAAAACGCCAAAATACCGACGACACCGGTGCGTTTCATCCGCTCGACGGTATCACGAGTCGAGGCCGATCCCGACGCTGAGCCCGACCGTCACGAGGTCCGGTCCGCGCGTCTCGTAGAGGCTGCCCCAGTGCCCGAACGCGAAGCGCGTCCCGAGCTCGAAGAGCACCACCCACGGCTTGCGAAAGCGATACGAAGCGCCGACCGCGACGGGGATCTCGAAGGCGCCTCCGCCCGCGGCGGGCGCGACGCCGAACGCGGGCGAGTACGCGCCGACGTAGCCGAAGCCCGTGGCGAGCCACGCGCGCCACTTGCCGCGCGGCCACGGCGACGTGATCTTGAGCCGCAGGCCGCCGCCGAGCGTCCAGCGGGGCGCGGGCGCGTCGAGATCGGTCACGTCGCCCTCCGCGTAGGCGCCCACGCGCAGCAGCGGGAAGACGGCCACGTGGCCGTCGAGCACGAGCGACGGTCCCGGCGTCGGCATGCGCACTCCGGCGGGCCGGTCGAACACGAAGTGCTCGCTCACGCCCGCGAGCGCGCCGACGTCGTAGCGGACCTGAGCGCCGGCGCTCGCGCCCCAGAAGAGCACGGCCGCGGCTGCGCACGCGGCCAGGCCGTGTTCCAGCGCTCGCCTCGCTCCCGCGCGCGACACTCAGTTCGCCCGCGACGGCTTGGCGTCGAGCTTCTCGAGCGCGTCGCGGAGCTCGGCGGCTCCCTCGCCCGCGGGGTCCATGGAGAGAGCGCGCATCAGATCTTCGCGCGCCGCGCCGACGGCGCCGAGGCGCGCGGCGAGCATGCCGCGATCGCGCAGCAGGTTGCGGTCGCGCGGGCTCAGCGAGACGAGCCGATCGACGATGAGCATCGCGCGAGGGAGATCGCCGCGCGAGAGGTAGACGCCGCGGAGGTTCATGAGCCAGCGCATCAGCACGGTGCGGCCCGTCGCGGGGGCGAGCATCTCGGGACGGAGCGACGCCTCGCTGGCGGCCTGCCCCGACACGCGGGCGACGAGCGCGGCGAGCGACTGCTCGTCGAGCACCTTGCCCTCGAAGAACGGATCGACCAGCACGTCCTCGTCGCCCGGCACCCGCGAGTTCTTCATCACGCGCACCAGGAAGTGCCCCGGGAAGCTCACGCCGCGCGCGTCGACCCCCACGCGCCTGGCCACCTCGCAGTAGACGAGCGCCAGCGAGATCGGAATGCCCATGCGCCGGTCGAGGACGTCGGGGAGCAGGCTGTTGCGCGCGTCGTAGTAGTCCGCGACGTTGCCCGCGAAGCCGAGCGTATCGTAGAGGTGCGCCGAGACGGCCTTCGCCTGCTCGCGCGCGCTCTTGGCGCCGAGCCCCTGGCCGAGCAGCGGCAGGGCGAGCTCGTCGAATCGGCCGAGCAACCGCGGCACGTCGAGCGAGCCGTAGACGTCGCGCGCGAGGAGCGCGGCGCCGAGCGCGACGTCGATGTCGTCCCCCCGCTCGGCGAGCTGCTCGAAGGTCGGGGCGACGGAGTCCATGCCCCGCTTTTGACTCGAATCCAGGCGCCCGGCAAGTGGGGCTTGACGGTGGGCGCCGTCTCTCCATAAGTGTGGCGTCCCCCCATGCCCAAACGCCCCGAAGAAGCGAAAGGCTCGCTGCGCAAGGTCTTCGAAAAGCAGCGTGACGTGCACCCCGTCGGGATCACCGGGAAGGAACGGCCCGCGGACCTCGTGGCCCACGCCTTCCCCGCCTACGTCGGCCGGCAAGAGCGCAAGGCCTTCGAGCTGATGCAGCGAAGCTCCAAGGACGACACGTGCGTGTTCCTGACGTTCTCTGGGGCGATGACGCCGGCGGGCCTGCACCAGTCGTGCATCATCCCGCTCATCGAGCGCGGCCTGATCGACTGCATCACGACGACCGGCGCGAACCTGTACCACGACGCCCACCGCATCATCGGCCACCGCGTCCGCGAGATCGACCCGAACGCCGGGGATCTCCAGTACCGCCTCGCGCGCATCATCCGCATCTACGATCTCGGCTTCTGGGAGGAGGCGCTGCTCGAGACCGACCAGCTCTTCTCCGCGATCCTCCGCAAGCCCGAGTTCCAGCGGAAGATGACGACGCCAGAGCTTCACTACCTGCTCGGCAAGAACATCGACGCCATCGAGCGCGCGCTCGGGGTCAAGAACCCGTCGTTGCTCTCGACGGCGTACCGCTACGGCGTGCCGATCTTCGTCGGCGCCGTCCAGGACGGCTCCATCTTCCTCAACATGGTGAAGCTGAAGCGCCTGCTGGGCAGCGAGTTCAAGCTCGAGATCGACGTCAACGACGACGTCTTCGAGATGGGCGCGATGCAGCACCACTGCTTCGGCACCATGAAGAAGAAGATGGCGATCTGGATCCTCGGCGGCGGCGTGCCCAAGAACTACACGCTCCAGGGCGAGCCGCTGCTCGATCAGATCCTCGGCGTGCCGACGCACGGCTTCGACTTCGATCTGCAGTTCTGCGTAGACCCCGTCGACAACGGCGCGCTCTCCTCCTGCCCGGCGGGCGAGGGCCACACGTGGGGCAAGGTCTCGGCCGAGAGCGTGCAGTACGGCTCGGTCTACGTGCACACGGACGTGACGGCAGTCTTCCCCTGGCTCACCTACGCGCTGCTCAGCGACAGCACGGTCCACAAGAAGCCGCGCCGGCTCTACGACGCGCGCTCGCAGGCGGTGAAGTCGCTCCAGAAGGAAATCGACAAGCGGCGCAAGGCGCTGATGAAGACGACCGAATACGACATGCCCAAATCGAAGAAGAAATGAGCGTGCTCGGGCTGAGCGTCGAGGCCTGTCGCACGACGATCGCCGCGCGCAACGACGAGATCCGCGCCCTGCTCCACGTGCTGCCGACGCCGTGGCAGGACGAGAGCGCGCCGCCGGACGCGCCCCTGCGCGGCGTGCCGTACGTGCTCAAGGACGTGTGGGACACGGCCGGCATCCCGACGACGGGCGGCTCCTTCCGCCACAAGGACCGCGTCCCCACCGAGTCGAGCCGGGTCTTCGTCGCCCTGCAGCAGACCGGCGCCGTCCTGCTCGGCAAGTCCAACCTCTGCGACCTGGCGTTCTCGATCGAGAGCGACAACCACATCTTCGGGCCGGTGCGCAACCCGCTCGATCTCTCGCGTACGGCGGGCGGCAGCACGGGCGGCGGCGCGGCGGCCGTCGCGTCGGGCATGGCCGCGTTCGAGTGGGGAACCGATTTTGGCGGATCGATCCGCCTGCCCGCGGCGTTCTGCGGCGTGGTCGGGATGCGCCTGTCGGCGAGCACGTGGTCGGTCGATCGCGAGCACTTCCCGCGCCTCGCACCGCGCTTCTATTCCTTTTGCGGCATGGGCCCGCTCACCCGGCGCGTCGCGGAGGCGCGCCGCGTCGTGCAGGCGCTCGCTCCCGCGCTCGGCCGCACGCCCGACGCGCCCCTCGCCGTCGACCCGGACCGCGTGGCGCTCTACCTGCCGGATCCCGCGCACCTCGGCCGCTGGCCCACCTTCGCGAGCGACGCACGGGCGCTGCTCGATGCTGCGGGGGTCGACGTGGAGAGCGCGTCCAGCCTTCCGCCGCCGGCGGAGGTGCACGAGACGTTCACGGCGTACCTCTGCTCTCACTTCCTGGACTTCGTCGGCGACGAGGAGATGGGACTCGCCGAGGGGCTCGCCGCGACCGCGCTGGGTCTCGCCTCCGGCGGCCGGCTCGACAAGCGCATGCACCCCGTCAGCGGCGCGCTCTTCGCGCTCGTCGGCCTGGGCAAGCTCGTTCGCTACCGCGATCCAGCCCCCCAGATCGCGCGGGTCGAGCGTCTGCGCGAGGCGGTGCGCGACGTGTGGGCGAGCGGCCGGCTCCTCGTCTCGCCGACCACCACGTCGCTGCCGCCGCGCCACGGCCGCGCCGTCTTCGCCCTGCGCGCGCCCTCGTTCGCGATGCTCGGCAACCTCGTCGACGCCACCGCGCTGGCGCTACCGTTCGGGCGCTTCGCGGGCTCGACGCTGCCTCGCTCGCTGCAGATCCTCGGCCCTCCCGGCTCCGAGCACGCCGTGCTCGATCTCGCCGAGCGACTCGAGCAGAGCATCCGACGAACGCAGCTTCACTGACTCGGGCGGCCGAGCAGCAGCTCGAAGATGCCCCACGCCGCCTCGGGCGACGGGTGCTAGAACGCCAGCCCGGCACGCTGAGACGAGCGCCACGCGACGCGGGCGGGCACTTGCAGCGGGTCCCAGCGCTCGGCGGTGACGAAGCTGACCTGGACCTTGTCGCCCACGGCCAGCACGTCCGCAGCCTCGACGCACGCGCCTCCCAGGCCCAAATCGAAGACGATCACGTCCCTTTGCCAGCCGCGCTCGGGGTGGGCCAGCACGGCCGCGAGCCGCACGGGACGCCTCGCGTGAGCACGAAAACGTTGTTTCGTCGCCGAAGACGGGGCCGCAGGGTCGCTCACGCGGCCCCCATAGTGGCACAGGTCGGCAAGATTGGCCTTTTTAGCAGCGTCGGGGTTACGATGGGCGCCGGAGATATCTCGGGATGACTCAGGATACGCGCAAAGACCCTCGCGCAAAGATCGTCAGCCTCAACGTCCGCTACAAGAGCGCCACGGTCGACGAGTTCATCGAGAACCACTCGCACGACGTGAGCAAGGGTGGCGTCTTCATCAAGACGCAGACCCCCTTCGCGATCGGCACGCTCTTGAAGTTCGAGATCCGCCT
>DATIQP010000353.1:0-8045 GCA_035470765.1 Polyangiaceae bacterium
CGGACCGACGCGCAGGGCCGCGCCGAGGTCGGCCGGCTCGGCGAGGCCCCGTGGGTCGTCACGGTGCGCGCGCCCGGGTACGACGAAACGACCGCGCGCGGCGTGCGCGATGGCGCAGCGCTCAAGCTCACCCTCCGCCGCCTCGGCTCCATCACGGTCACCGTCGTCGACGCGGCGAACGTACCCGTGAAGAGTGCACGCGTTCGCATCGCCGGCGCGTCGCTCTGGCCCGCGCGCGAGGGCCGCACGGGCGAGCATGGCATGGTCAAGCTCGCAGGGCTCTTCGCGGGGAGCTACGCGCTCCGCGCCACCTTCGAGACGCAGGCGTCGCCCATCGAGCTGGGCCTGATGCTCTCGTCCGGGGAGAACAAAGAGCTCACGCTGCACCTCGCGCCGGGCCGCATGGTCGTCGTCCACACGACCGACGGCGAGGCCGACGACGCCGAGGACGTCTCGGGAGCGCGCGTGGTGCTCGCCGAGGGCGGGCTGTCGCCTTTCCCGATCGAAGGCGTGACGGGCCGCAACGGGCGGGTGAGCCTCGGCCCCATCGCGCAGGGTCAGGCCACCCTCTCGGCGCGCGCCGACGGCTACGTCGGCCGGGCGGTGTCGGTGCCCGAGCCCCTCACCGGCGAGGTGCGCGTGGTGCTCGCGCGCGCCGGCGCCGTCGTGGGGCGCGTCGTCGACGCGCGGGGCTTCCCCATCGGCGGCGCGACGGTCGAGCTCATCGGCAACGACTTCGCCGGACAGCCCATCGACGACGACCCGCGTCAGGCGGGGTTCCGCGACGCGCAGTTCGCCGCCACCGTGTCGGGGCCGGCCCCGCTCGTCCCCGCGGGTGATCTCGGCGTCGTGCCCGGGCCCGTGCCGCCGATCCCCCACGGACCGGTGATGTCGTTCGGCGCGGGACCGCAGGTGACGAGCGCGTCGCTGGCCGAGCCGTGGGTGAGCGCGGGCGACGGGACGTTCCGCGCATCGCCGGCGACGCCGGGCCGGGTGCGCGTGCTCGTGAGGCACCCCGAGTACGTCGAGGCCTGGAGCGACGTGGTCACGGTGCCCGCGGGCGGCGAGGCGCACGTCGAGGTGGTGCTGCGCGCGGGCGGCAGCGTCGAGGGGCGGGTGCTCGATCCGCAGGGCCGCCCGGTGGTGGGCGCGCGTGTGGAGCTCCTGGCCGTCCACGGCACGCTCGAGCGGAGCGCCCGTTCGAGCTCCGACGGCACCTTCGCCTTCGCGGCCGTGCCGAAGGACGTGTCGCTCGACGTCTACGCCGACGACGAGGCCACCGCTCCTGCCTTGCGCACCACGCTCACGGTGGTCGACGGCGAGCGCAAGGAAGTGACCCTCACGCTGCCCGGCGCTCGCGAGACCGTCCGCTATCGCGTGCGCGACGACCGCGGCTACCCCGTCGGCGCGGCCCAGGTCTCGCTCACGTCGCTCGACGTCGTCTCGCCCCTCCGCGAGACGTCGTTCAGCGACGCCAACGGCGAGGGCCAGCTCGCCGGCGCGCGCGGGCTGCCGTCGCGGCTCGAGGTGAGCGCGCCAGGGCACGCCCCCAAGGTCCTCACGCTCGACGCCGCCCCCGCCGACCTCGACGTCACGCTCTCGCCCGCGGCGAGCCTCTCGGGCACCGTGCGAGACCGCCGTGGCGGCGATCCGGTCGCGGACGCGGAGGTTGTGCTCTACGGCGCGGCGGGCGTGCGCCACCTGCGTACGGACGCCGCCGGGGCGTTCTCGGCTGCGGATCTCGCGCCGGGCCCGAGCCGCGTCCGCGTGAGCGCGAAGGGCTACGCGCCTGCCGAGCGCGCCATCACCGTCGCCGCCGACGAGAGGCCGCAGACGCTGGCGCCCATCGATCTCGGCGTGGAGGGCGGGGTCGACGGCGAGGTGCTCGACGCGCGCGGCGATCCCGTGCAAGGCGCTCGCGTGGCGAAGGACCGCGTCCCCGTGTACCTCGCCTCGAGCGCGCCGCCCGAGGGCATCGCCATCACCGACGCGCGAGGTCGCTTCCACCTCGGCGGCCTCGGCGACGGCTCGGTCTCGCTCGAAGCCTACGCGCCCGAAGTGGGCCGCGGGCGCACCGACGGGGTCGCCATCCAGTCAGGCCGCACCACGTCTCGAGTCCGCATCGTCCTGCACCCGGAAGGCGGGGCGACCACGGCGCCCGCGGCGAGCGCGACCGTCGCCGTCACGCTCGGCGAGACGAGCGGCGATCCCCACGAGGTCGTGGTGGTCCTCGTCGCCGACGGCAGCGAAGCCGAGCGCGCCGGGCTGCTCGCGGGCGACACGCTCCTCGAGGTCGACGGCGCGGCCGTGCACTCGCTCGAGGCGGCCCGGACGCGGCTCAACGGGCCTCAGACGCTCGACGTCTTGCTGACGCTGCGGCGCGACGGAAAGACGCTGCGCCTGCGGGTGGGCCGCGAGCCCACCCGCCGCTGACTCGCCAGTTACTGGCGGACGAACTGGATCGTCTTGCCGGGCATGACCGCCCATTCCATCGTCTTGTCATCCGCGAAGACGAAGGTCTGACGATCGCTCGGCCCGTCCTGGTCGGTGACGATCGTCACGCTCGACTTGTCCTCGCCGACGACGCGAAACTTCCCCGACTGCTTCTCGCTGCCCGTGTGCACCGAGACGAGCTCGTTGTGGAAGTCGAGCTCCATGCCGGCGGCGAACAGGTTGGCGCTGGGCAGCTGCTCGCTCGGCACGCCCGTCGCCTTGATGCCGCGCCAGTGGCCTTCCAGCCTCGCCGCGCCGCCCTTCTTGCAGCCGGCGAGCGCCGTCAGCGCCAGCAAGGCCATCGCAACCACGACCGCTCTACGCATCGAACGGGGGATCATACTCCATCCCGGTCCGGTTGCGTCTCGCCCGAGCAGAGGACGTCGACCACCTCGTCCGGAAAGCGCAGGAGCTGGTGGGCGGAGTCGATGCAGGCGAGGCGCGTCTCGCCTTCCGTCAGGCACTCCTCGCCGCGCAGCACTCGGTAAGCGTAGCGCAGCGAGTGCGAGCGCAGCTCCGTGAGGACCGTCTCGATCTCGAGCACGTCCTCGAAACGCGCCGGCGCCCGGTAGCGCACGGACGCCTCGACCACGGGCAGGTGCCATCCGCGCTCGGCCCAGGTCGCGTAGGTCACGCCGCGCCGCCTCAGCCAGGCGACCCGCGCCGCCTCGAAGTACGCCAGGTAGCTCGAGTGGTGCACGATCCCCATCATGTCGGTCTCGCAGAAGCGTACGCGCAGCCGGTGGAGGCTCGTGGCGCACGTGGGTTCGATGGTGGTTCGCATGGGCTCCGCGCGGACTGTGGCGCTTGAAGCGCCTTTCTGCCATGGTCGGCGCGTGGGCGACAAGTCCAGTCATCGCCGGCTGACCGTTCTCCAGTCCAAGCCCGAGGATGACGAGCCGCCTCGGCCGCCGTGGCATTGGGTGGGCTTCGGCGCGGTCGCCATCTTCGTGGTGTGGCTCCCGCTCGCGTACGGCGCCGAGTCCGTGTCGAGCCGTGTCGTCGCTTCGCGGCTCCCCCCGGGCGATGCGGCTGACCTCGGCGCACGGCTCCGCGAGCTCTCGCCTGCGGCGCGCCGCACGACGATCGTCCTGATGGCGATGCCCCACGTCGCCGCGCTCGTGCTCGCGGCGCTCGCCGGCGGTTTCCTCGTGACGCGCTTCGGCGCCGGCACCCGCCCGCGCGAGGCCGCGCTCGCCGGCCTCATGGTCGGGCTCTTGGCCCTCGGCCTCACCTACGCTCAGACCGGCGTGTCGCTCGCGCCCCTCGTCGTGCCGCTCGTCGCCACGCTCGCGGCCTGGCTGGGAGGCCGCCTCGGCCGGCGCGCCGGCGCCTGAAGAAGTGGTAAGGGTAGAGCAATGCTCGGCCTCTTGGTGGCGACCGACGCCCGATGGGCCCGCGAGGCGCTCGCGGATCTGCCCGCGGTGCTGCGCGACCACGCGCACTGCGAGATGAAGGCGGCCTCGCACGCGCTCTCGCTCGCGGCGCGCCACCCGGACGACCTCGCGGTCGTGCGCCGCCTCACGGCCATCGCCCAGGAGGAGCTCGAGCACTTCGACCGCGTCGTCACGGTCCTCTCCGACCGGGGCATCCCGCTCGGTACGCCGCCCGTCGACGCGTACGCCGCCGAGCTCCGCGCGCGCGTCGCCAAGCTCCCGCGCACCGCCCCTCCGATGGTCGATCGCCTGCTCACCTGCGCCCTCATCGAGGCCCGCTCGTGCGAACGCTTCAAGCTGCTCCTCGAGCAGATGCCCGAGGGCGACTTGTGTGCATTCTACAAAGAGCTGTTCGTGGCCGAGGCCAAGCACTACCGCGAGTTCTGCGATCTCGCGGCCCACGTCGGCGGCGAGGCGGCCAGCTCCGCGCGGCTGGCCGAGATCGCGCGCGTGGAGGCCGAGGTGGTCCGCGCGCAGGGCGCCTCGCCTCCCCGAGCCGCCATCCACGGCTGACATGGACCTCTTGGCCGTCGACCGTGCAGTGGCCGCGGCCTTCGCCGCACACCGCCGCGCGGGCGAGGACACCGGGTGGGAGGCGCACCGCTCCGTCTCGGGCCAGCGCACGCTGCGCGAGCTCGCAGCGTTCGCCCCGAGCGAGATCGACAAGCCCTTCGCCGCAGCGCTCGCGCGCCATGTGGTGCGGCTGACGGTGCTGCGCGTCTCGCAGGACGCGGAGCGCCGAGTCGGCGCGACGCTGAAGGACGCGCGGGCGGTCGTGCGTCTCGAGCGGGCCGAGAGCCTGCCGTACGCGGACGTCTGGAAAGGGCTGCTCGCGGCCCGCAGCCCGGGCGAGGCCCGCGCCTACTTCGCGGCGCTGGCCGACTTCGGCCCCGCGCTGGCCGAGCCCCTGCGCGAGCTCCGCCAGACGCGCGAGGAGATCCAGCGGCGCCTCGGAGTCGAGGACGCGTCTTCGTACTTCGTCGGCGTGCCCCACGCCACGCTCGTCGACAGCGCGCGGGCCTGGCTCGCCGCGTCGCGCGATCTCGCGCGAGACGTCACGCGGCCGCGCGCGGACGAGGAGCGGTG
This sequence comes from Polyangiaceae bacterium, assembly GCA_035470765.1. Taxonomy (GTDB): domain Bacteria; phylum Myxococcota_A; class Polyangia; order Polyangiales; family Polyangiaceae; genus DASXHD01. The sequence continues at coordinate 5,016 of DATIQP010000353.1, forward strand.
GCCTCTCGACCTCGACCTCCGCCTCGCCCGCCATGCGGCCCTGGGCTGGCCCGCGCGTCTGTCCTGGCGGTCGGTGTCGGAGCTGCTGGCCGGCCTGCCGAGCAAGCCACCCCTCGCCCTCGGCAAGGCGCCGGACCCCGTCGGCGCGGCGAGCTTCGTGCGCGCGCTGTCGCACGTCGGCGCCGCGTTCCGTCGCGCCGCGGCTCCGGGCGGTCTGCCCTTCGCGCTGCGCGAGCCGCCCGTCTTCGTGGACGCGACGCGCACCGGCGCGCTCTTCGCCGCCGCCACCCTCGAGCCCGCGTTCCACCGGCGCGCGCTCGGCCTGAGCCCGGGCCAGGCCAGCGATCAGGCGAGGTCGCTGGCCCGCAGCGCGTTGCTTTCGGCCAGGCTGGCTGCAAGCCGTGTGGTGCTCGGCGAGCCCGGGGCCGACCACGAAGAGATCTCGGCCGAGCTCTTCGGCGCGCCGCTGCCCGCCTCGCTGGCGGGGGTCTGGCCGCGCGCCACCGAACGGAGCGACGCGGACTGGCTCGCCCTCGTCACCGCGGCCGCTCGCTACGGCGAGCTTCGCGAGCGCGAGGGCGACGACTGGTTCCGGAGCCCGCGAGCGTTCCAGACGCTCCGCGAGCGCTTCGGCGCAGCCGACGAGAAGGCCCCCGAGCCGCGCGAGGTCACCGCGCTGGCCCGCAGCTTAGAGGAGCGCCTCGCATGATCCGCGGCCTGCTCGCGCTCTCGATCGCGGCGCCCATCGCGCTCGCCAACCTGGCTGCGACCGCGCCGCCGAGATCCGGGCGGGCACCGTCTCCGCCCCCGCCTCTACCCGCGCTGCCCGTCCTTGCGCGCGTGCGGCTCGACGTCACCAAGGAGCGGGTCCTCTTGGTCCACGAGATCACGCTCCAGCGCGGGAGCTGGGCCGGCGGCGATCTCGACCTCTACGTCTCGTTCGGTCCGACGATGCCCCTCGCGTTCGACGCCCACCTGCTGCCGATGGCGCCCGGAGCCACCGCGCCGGATCCCAGCGACTCCGGCGAGCCGATCCCCACCGACAAGGCGGCCCACCGGCCGCCGCGCGCGAGCCCGCTGCTCGGCCACGACTCGATGGCCGGCGAGGTGCTCCACTTGCGCGAGGCCGCCTTCCGCCGCGCCACGGCTGCCAGCGGCTCGCTCGCGCTGCGCATCCGCCAGGTGCTGGCTCCGCCCTCCGCAGACGCGCAGGGCGGCCACGACGTGCTCGTGAGGCTCGGCATGGCGGGCGGCGCCCCGCTGACGCTGCGCCGCATCGAGCTCGTCACCAGCGAGCCGGGCTGGCTCGGCGCCGTCTACGCGCAGCTCTGCGGCCCGGACGCCGACCGCTACATGCTCGGCTTCGCCGTGTCTCCGCCGGGGGCTTCGCGCACGCCCGGCTCGATCGACCCGAGCCTCGCCGTGCGGCGCAACACCGACGACCTCTGCATCCGCTACGTCACCCGCTAGTTGGGCTCAGTCCGCGGTCATCGCGGGGTCCTGGCCGGCGCCGCCGTAGTCGTAGAAGTAGCGCAGGCCGAGGACGATGACCGTGTTCGGGTGGTCGGCCAGCACGTCCTGGCGCACCGAGGCCTCCACGCTGAAGTGCTTGTCGACCCAGCCGAGGCCGCCAGAGAGCGAGTGCGTCTTCTGGCCGGTGTCGATCCGGTAGCCGAGCCGCATGGCGAAGCGGTCGAACAGGAAGACCTCGGTGCCGAGCATGAAGCGCGCGCGCGGATCGCCGTAGGTCGTGAAGTCGATGAGGGAGTCGAACTCGAGCGTGAAGACGTTGAGGTCGAGGCCGACCGCGCCGGTCACCGTGGTGGGCGCGATGGGGCGACCCGGGTTGGTCAGGTTCTGTCCCAGCACCGCGATCGACAGCGGCTTGACCGGCCGGAACGTGACGCCGGCGTTGAACGTGAAGATGTTCGCCATCGCCTGCCCCGCCGTGCCGTTGGCGACGAGATCCGACGAGCCGAACGGGGAGGTCGCCGGGGCCTGGTTCACGGTCAGGTAGCGCCCCGTCAATCCGAGGAACAGCGTATCGGTGATGGGGTAGGCGAGCGCCAAACGGACGTCCGTCCACTGCCGGTTTACGCCGTCCGGGTCCATCGTGGACCACACGCCGGCGATGCCGCCCGCGAGCCCGTTGGCGACGTCGGCGCCCGCCGGCCGAGCCGCGAGCTGGTTGGTCGACGAATCGGCGATGCCGCCTCCGTACGACTGGCGCTGGGCTTCGGGCGACCAGGAGGCCAGCCCTTCGAAGTGGTAGACGCGCGCCAGCGCAAGGTTCGCGGGGTTGTTGTAGATGGCCGTCGTGGATGAGCCGAGCGCCGTCTGCGCGCCGCCGAAGGCCAGCCAGCGAGGCGACTGGATGTCGCCGAGGTCGTAGGCCTGCTCGAGCGACGTGGACGACGGGTCCGCCCAGACGCTTGACGCCGTCAAGCATGTGATGGCGGCCGCGCACGCGCCGACCCACGATGAGATGCGAGCCACGTGCGACCCTAACCACACGCCTGTCCATCCGGCCAAATTCCCGGCTCCCGCGCGACGCCCGCGTGACGGTTTCGCCCCGGCAACGTCGTCTCTTGACACGTGGTTCCGAGGCAAATTCCCGCCCTTGCGGTGTACAAAGGAATTTTTCCAACAGGAAATCAGGCGTGATGTCGGCAGCTTGCCGCTCTTGTCAAGAAATCGTCACCCCTGGACACGTGATTCGTTGGTGGTTTACAAGCAAAAATTGCATGCGATCACGGCAATTTGGCACCTTCGGCGCGATGATCGTGGACGAATGCAACAGGCCTTTGGTACCCACTCGATCGCTGCAACGGTGATGTGTCTTTCTCGCTTCGCCGCTGCATCGCAGGCCTGACGGGAGTTGTTGTGGGCCCGCGTCGCTTATCCACAGGTTGTGGATAACTTGTGAAGTAGGTGTAGCTCCCACCTGGGATTCAGAGGCTCCAAATGCCTCGAGGCGGGCGGCGCGATGAGCGGCCCGCGGAGTGTGATTTTCGCTTTTTTTTCAGTGGG
>DATIQP010000354.1:0-5657 GCA_035470765.1 Polyangiaceae bacterium
GTCGTGCAGTCCACGGTCACGAACGGCCCCGACTGGCGCTTGGAGTTGACGTGCACCGCGCGGGCGAAGCGGCCCTTGCCCGTGCCCGTCTCGCCGCGAAGAAGTACGGTGGCCTCCGTCTGCGCGGCCAGCATCACGCGCTCGTAGACCTCGCGCAGCGCTGCGCTCCGGCCGACGATGCGGTTGAGTGGCCCGCGCATGACGAGGCCGGGCTCCTCGACGTCGGCGGCGCGCAGCGTCGTCAGCGCGAGCGCGCGCGCGAGCTGCGTGCCGAGGGCGACGAGGTACTTCTCGTCCGCGTCGTCGAACGCCGCGTTCTCGCCGTCCGCGCGGCGATTGAGCACCTGCACGACCCCGCGGATCGGCGCACCGGCGTGCTCGCGCATCGGCGCGACGAGCATCGAGTGCGTGGTGTAGCCGGTCACGCGGTCCGCGGTCGGGTCGAAGCGCGGATCGCGGTGCGCGTCGTCCAGCCGCACGACCTCGCCCGTGCGCATCACGTACCCCGCGATGCCGCGCTCGATCGGCTGCCGGAGCTCGGGCACCTCCGGCAGCATCGCGACGCGCGTGACCAGGTCGCCCCGCTCGGCGTCGAGCAACCAGAGCGTCGCGCGATCGGCGTGGAGCGCGTCGGCGATCCGCTCGCACGCCGTGGCGAGCAGCGAGTCCAGGTCGACCTCGCGAGCCAGCAGCGACGACAGATCGACGAGCAGCGACAGGCGCGACGTCATCGCCGGGAGCGTATCACCCAAGCTCGATCTCTGGACGGCGGGCCACATGGATCATCACGCCGCGTGGCGCTCCCCGCCCTCCCCGCGCCCCGGCGCGAGCACCATCCCCTCGCGCGCCGCCACGGTGTCCGCGAACAGCGACCGGGCCGCCTGCTCGATCTCCCCTACGGCCTCGTCGCTGCGCTGAGGGTCGTGGTGAAAGAGCACGAGCCGGCCCACGCCCGCCGCGGACGCGAGGTCGGCGCCGGCCACGTAGGTCGAGTGGCCCCAGCCCACCTTCGACCCGCCCCGCACGCCTCGGTACTCGTCGGGCGTGTACTGCGCGTCGTAGACGAGGAGGTCGGCCCCACGCGCGAGCGCGAGCAGCGTCGGATCGGTGCAGGCGTAGTGCTCCGTGTCGGTCGCGTAGACCAGCGACCGTCCCTGGTGCTCGAGGCGGTACGCGTAGACACCGCCGGGGTGGTTGAGGCGCGCCACGCGGACGCGGACGTCGCCGATCTCGAACGTCTGCGCGGGACGCACCTCGCGGTACGAGAGCTCCGCGGAGAGATCGTCGAGCTGCACCGGGAAGTGCGGCTCGGTCATCTGACGGCTGAGCTTGTCGCGCAGCGTGTGACGCCCGTCCGACGACCCCACGATGGCGAGCTTCGTCGTGGGGAGGTAGGCCGGCACGAAGAACGGCAGGCCCTGGATGTGGTCCCAGTGAAAGTGCGACAGGAGCAGCGTGGTGCGGACCGGCCCCTTGGCCTTCATCAGCTCGTTGCCGAGCGTGCGTAGCCCCGTCCCGGCATCGAGCACGATGTGCTCGCCACCGCATCGCACCTCCACGCAGCTGGTGTTGCCGCCGACCCGGGCCGTCTCTGGCCCGGGCGACGCGATGCTCCCTCGAACGCCCCAGAATCGGATTTCCATCATGCGAGGGGCTTCTACAAGGACGGTGCCACGCGCCGTTCCCCAGGATTTCGCCTCGCGGCGGCCGCGGCGCGCCCCGTTTTGAGCCTTCCCCCGCCCCAGGTTGGAGCAGGCGTTGTCCCCGTCCGCGGCCGAGCCTATAGTGTAGGCGCCCGGGGATTGTCCGCTTCGCGCTCGCGCGGGGCGCACGAGGTGGTCTTGGTGCGCACCCTCACGGTTCTCATCGTCGATGACTCGGACGTCGCTCGGGCGGTCCTGGCCTCGCGGCTCGTTCAGGGCGGCGCCGCCGTCCTCCAGGCCGCCAGCACGGCGGACGCGCTGTCGCTCGACGCGTCCACCATCTCCGCTGCCATCGTCGACGTCGACCTCGGCGCGGGCGACAGCGGGGTCTCCCTCGCCTCCGTCCTCGCCTCGCGGAACCCGGAGATGCGGCTGGCGCTCTTCACGGGGCACGCGCACGCCGATGAGCCGTCCGGCGCCGCGCGCACGTTCCGCAAGCCCGAGCAGATCGACAGCGTCGTGGCTTGGGCGCTTGGGGACGGCGTCTAGAGCGGCACGCCGCGCGCCGTGCACTTGCGCGCGTACGCCTCGAGCACGTCGATGATCTCACCGCCGAACCGCACGTCGTCGCTCGGCAGGCTCACGCCCGCGGCGACGATGCCCGTGTGCTCCAGCGCCCGCTTGTCGATCGCCAGGCGGTAGGTCCGGTCGGGCAGCACCCCGTCCGGCGCGACCATCGAGTAGCCCCCGAAGGAGTGCTGGTGCAGCGCGAAGAGATCGGCGCCGGTCACCTGCACGATGTAGAGCGACGTGAACCCCGGCGTCCCGCTCGGCTCGCGCTGCACTGGAACGCTGTCGAACAGGCGCTGCAGCGTCACCGGCCCGGTGGGCAGGCCCTGCCAGAACACGTCGCGCCCCACGAACAGCGCGTCGACGGCCCAGCGGTCGCGCACGGCGCGCGCCAGGAGCTGTACCATCCCCTCGCCCGCCTCGATCGGGCCGGTGACGACCGCGATGGGCGCACGGGGATCGGTCGCGAACGCCCGCTCCAGCCCGTGCGCGACCCGCCCGACGTCATCGGCGTACGGCAGCGAGGTGTCGACGTCGACCATCGTGTAGCGCGCCAGCTTGAGCGCGCGGCTCGCGCGGTCGAACGTGAAGTCGGCGCGGCCGACGTGCTCGCCGAAGTGACCCGCCTGGAGCACCCAGCCGGTGCGTCCGTCGCGGCGCTGGTAACTCTGCCCGGTCGCGACCACGTCCTCCGAGTGACCGCCGACGAAGACGTCCACGTCGGGCACCTGCGCGCCGAGCTCGAGGTCCGTGTAGAAGCCGAGGTGCGTGAGCGCGATCATCACGTCGACCTCGCCGCGGTGCTTCTCCGCCACGTCGCGCAGGACCTTGGCGTAGTGGTCGTCGTGCTCGAGGACCCCGAAATACGGCGCGTCCGAGGGCGAGGGCTGGTCGTCGGAGCCGTAGCTCCCCGTCACGAGACCCACCACGCCGACGCGCACGCAGCCGATCGTCGCGGCCACGTACGGAACGAAGGGCGAGCTCCCGTCCGAGTAGTGCACGTTCGCAGCGAGCACGGGATGCGCGCTGAGCTGCAGGTCTCGCAGCAGCGCCGCCTCGCCGTAGGCGAAGTCGTGGTTGCCGATGGTGCGCGCGTCGAGCGGCAGCGCCTGGATCATCCGGCGCGTGGCCTCGCCCATCGAGCGCAGCTCGACGATGCTGCCCTTCTCGTAGTCGTCGCCCGCGTCGAGGACGAGCGTGTTCGGCTCCTCCTGCCGCAGCGCGCGCAGGTACCCGGCGAGGTAGCCGTAGCGGTTCTTGCCCGGCACCACGTCGACGTAGTGGGCCTGCAGATCGTTCACGTGCGCGAGCGTGAAGTGCTCGCTCTCCCGGTCGCAGCGGCCGCGCACGATCTCGCCCGCCTGGACGGAAGGCGCTCGATCCGCGCTGACTCGCGGGGCGTGGCTCGGCGTATGACAGGCCAGCGCGCCCCCCATCATCAACACCGTAGCCAACGAGCCGATTGTGCGTCTTGTCAGCATCCTCGAACGATCGATTTCAAAGGCGTGTAGGCAACGCGCCGACACGCGCCATCGCTGGCGCTCACTGTCAATATGACAGCCACGCATGATCCATGCAAATTCCAGGCGCTTCGTCGCTCGCTCAGAATCCGGCGGCCGCCTTGGCGACCTCCTTGTCGAGGACGCCTTGCTGAACGAGCTGTTTGAGGTGCATCTCGAACGTCTGCATCCCGTACGGGTGCACGCCCTTCTCCATCAGCTCCTTCATCGGAGGGTTGTTCTCGGGCCGTTTGATCGACTCGCGCACCGTGCCCGTCGCCACGAGGACCTCTGCGGCCAGCACGAGCCCTGTGCCGTCCTTGTTCGGTAGGAGGCGCTGCGCGATGATGCCCTGGAGCGAGTCGCCAATGCGCTCGCGCAGCTCGTCGGACGACCCCGGCTGGCCCTTCGGCGCGAGCGCCAGCATGCGGCCCACGGTGCGCCCCACGTCCGGCGTGTGGAGGGTCGACATCACCAGGTGGCCGGTCTCCGCGGCCTTGAGCGCGATGTCGAGCGTGATCTCGTCGCGGATCTCGCCCACGAGGATCACGTCGGGATCCTGGCGGAGCGCGGCGCGCAGCGCGTCTGCGAAGCCCATCGTGTCGATGCCGACCTCGCGCTGGCTCACGCTCGACTTGTCGTCCGTGTGGAGGAACTCGATCGGATCCTCGATGGTCACGATGTGCAGCGGCTGCGTGCGGTTCAAGTGCCCGATCATCGCGGCGAGCGTCGAGCTCTTGCCGTTGCCCGCCGCGCCGACGACGAGCACCAGGCCGCGATCGCGCTCCGCGAGGTACTGCGACGCCGCAGGGGCGCCGAGCTCCTCGAAAGTCGGGATCTTCAGCGGGATGGCGCGCATGACGACGGCGAGCGAGCCCTTCTGGCGGTAGACGTTGACGCGGAAGCGGCCCACGCCCGGAGCCTCGTAGGCGGTGTCGTGCTCGAGGAGCGTGTCGATCGACGCTCTCACCTCGGGCCGCTTCACGAGCAGCTTCGCGAGCGCGTCCGTGTCCTGCGGGCCGAGCGGCTCGGAGCGGAAGTAGACGAGCTCGCCGCGAACGCGCGCGCCGGGCGGCTGCCCTACCTTGAGGTGGACGTCGCTCGCCTTGGCGGCGACCGCCTTGCCGAGCAGCTGGACGAGGAACGACTCGCTTCCGTACGGGCTGTCCATGCGACCTCCACTGTAACCTACTTGCTCGGGGCCGGAGCGCCGACGTCCACGTCCGCCGGGATGGCCTCTCGCGTGACGCACCCGTAGTCGACGAGCATCCGGAGCGCGCGCACGGCGCCCACGCGGATCTCGCGCGACCGCTTGGCATCCTTGGCGGTCTCGAGCAGCGCCGCGCAGCCCCCCATCAGCTCGTCGTGGTCCTCGAGGTCGACCTGGGCGCGCTTGCGCGCGGCGATGGCGTCGGCGCTCTCGACGGCGGCGCGCGCTTCTTCGTCGGTGCCGCTTTGGGCGGCCGCGCCGAGACCGGCGAGCGCCGAGAAGCCGGGCGTGAAGGCCATGGCCCGCAGCGCCGTCGCGCGGTACGCGCCGCTCGTCGCGCGCTCCTCGAGCCCCCGCTCGCCTTCTGCCGCGGCGAGCCTCGCGAGCTCATCGTCGTCGCCGTCCTTCGCGCGCGTCCAGAGCTCCTCGAGCTCGGGCGCGCGCGCCACGCTCACGTCCGCTGCCGCGTCGAGCCACGGCGCCGCCCCGTCGAGCGCGGCGCCGGAACCGCACTTGCACCCGCCGAGGCCCACGCAGAGGGCAACGAGCAGGCCTCCCCTCAAGACTGGAACAGCTCGAGGGTCCGCTTGCCGGCCTTCCGGTCCTCCTCGAGCTTCTGGTTGAACTCCTCGACGGCGCGGTTGATGTGCATGCTGCAGAACTTCGGCCCGCACATCGAGCAGAACTCGGCGCTCTTGAAGTACTCGTCGGGCAGCGTCTCGTCGTGCATCGACT
>DATIQP010000355.1:0-13723 GCA_035470765.1 Polyangiaceae bacterium
CAGCTCGACGCGGACCTCGAGAAGCTCGACAAGGAGCTCGGCGCGCGCACGGACGCGTTCAAGACGCGCGGCTTCGTCACCTTCCACGGCTCGTTCAACTACTACGCGGCTCACTACAAGCTGAAGATCCTCGGCGTCATCGAGCCGTTCCCCGGCTCGTCGCCCACGAGCGACTACATCCAGGCGGTGCTCAAGGTGGTCGAGGAGCGCCACGTCCCGGCGCTCTACTCCGAGCCCCAGCTCGACTCGCGCCCCGCGAAGACGATCGCCGAGGCCGCCCACATCCCGCTCGGAAGTCTCGACCCCGTCGGCGGTACGCCCGAGACGGACTCCTACGAGAAGCTCTTGCGCTTCGACACGGACGCCCTCGAGAAGTTCTTGAAGTAGACTGGGGGCTCATGCCCAGCGCGCCTCCGAGCTCCATCGCCAAGTCGAGCCGACGCTACAGCGGGCTGTACTACGGCACGCTCCCGCCCGACGACGCGCCGCGGGTGCTCGAGGTGCGCGACGTGAACGTGAGCTTCGGCGAGCGGCGCGTGCTCGAGGACGTGAGCTTTCACGTCCCGGTGGGCGAGTTCTTGTGCCTCTGCGGGCCGAACGGCGCGGGCAAGTCGACGCTGCTCAAGATCATCCTCGGCCTCGTCGAGCCCGACTCGGGCGAGATCCTGATCGAAGGCGCGGACGCGGCGAAGGGGCGGCGCAAGGTCGGCTACGTGCCGCAGCGCAAGGGCTTCGATCGCGATTTCCCGGCCACGCCGGTGGAGGTCGTCGTCGCGAACCTGCGCGGGCGCTGGCCGCTGCGCGTGAGCAAGGCCGAGCGCACGCAGGCCATGGAGGTGCTCGAGCGCACCGGCGCGAAGAAGCTCGCCGACGCGCAGATGAAGGACCTCTCCGGCGGCGAGACGCAGCGCGTGTACCTCGCCCGAGCGCTCGTGACCAAGCCGAACCTCATCATCCTCGACGAGCCGACGGCCGGCGTCGACGTCGGCGGCCGCGCGGCCATCGTGGACCTGATGGCGGAGATCAGCGCCTCGGAGACGATCGCCGCCGTGCTCGTCACGCACAACCTCCAGGCCATCGCCCGGTGCGCCGAGCGCGTCATCTACCTCGACAAGAAGGTCCGCGCGTGGGGGCTCTGGAGCGAGCTCGCGCGGGAAAGGGAGCTCGCCGCCATCCAGGCGGGCGATCACCCCGACCGGATGTCGATGGACGGGGACTGAAGCCGGTGCCGCGCGCCCACGCCGAGGGCGTGCGCGAGCGGGGCGAGGAGCAGCACGAAGGCCGCGACGAGCGCGCCCGCGATCAGATCCACGACGTAGTGATACGAGAGATAGACCGTCGAGAAGACGATGCTCGCCACGACCGTCGCGAGCGGGAGGCGCCACTTCGGGAGCAAGCGCCATCCGAACGCGAGCACGACCAGCACGACCGACGTGTGGCCACTCGGGAAGGCGTCGAGCACGTTGAGCTCCGCGGCGCGTACGAACGCCCGCGCGGCCTGGCCCACGTCGCTCCCGCCGATGGCCGCGCCCTCCGCGAAGGCCTCGCGCGGGCCGGTCGCGGGGAAGGCGAAATAGCCGACGTAGGGCACGAAGAAGCCCGCCTCGGTGGTGAGCGCGTAGCGATCGAACTCGCGCGGGCTGCGCAGGTAGATCCCCACGCCGACGACCATCGGGAGGAGGTAGAAGGACACGTACGCGACCGACATCACGTCGGTCAGCCACGCGGGTCTTCCCAGCGCGCCCTGCCACGCGGCGACGAGCCCGCCAAAGAGCCGCGAATCCAGCGCCTCGAGCCGGGCATCCCATCGCGCGGTGGTCGCGCGGTCGAGCAGCGGGCCCAGGAGCTCGAAGGTGCCGGCGACGGCCACATAGGGCGAGCCGAGCTTGTGGACGAGCGCGCCGGTGCGACTGCGCTCCGCCCACCGCGCGATCGTCAGGAGCACGAAGCCGAGCAGCGCGACGAGCCCGAGCAGGTACGGCTCGTGGTGACGGATCGCTAGGGCGGCGAGAGCGGCGAGGACGACGAACGCGAGACGGTCGGTCCCCGTGGTCCGCGGGACGCGCCGCCGGCTGTCGTTCACCCCGGCCGCGCTTCGCGCGTGACGGGCGCCCCCAGCGCGCGCACGAGCGCCTTGCCGAACGCGAGGGCCTGATCCGGACCGGTCGCGGTGATGAGCTTGCCGTCGACGACCACGCCCGGCCCCTCGTAGTGCGCGCCGCCCGCGCGCACCGCGCGCGCCTCGGTGTAAAAGGCGGTGGCTCTCTTGTCCGCGAGAAGCCCTGCGCCCGCGAGGATCGTGGGAGCGATGCAAATCGCCCCGACGACCTTGTCCGCCTCGAAGGCGTCACGCGCGAGCGAGAGCGCGGCGGAGTCGTCGAAGTACGTCCGCGCGCCCGGGCCGCCGACGAAGACCACCGCCGCGTAGTCGTTCGCGTCGGCGTCGGCGAGCGCCACCTTCGCCGCCGTCCTGCGGCCGCGCAAGCCGGTGCACGTCCCCACCGTGCGACTGGCAATGACGCACGTGTGTCCCGCGTGCTCGAGCTCGGCCTTGGGCTCGAACAGCTCTTCGTCTCGGAAATCCTCGGGAGCCACCACGAACAGGATGCGAGCCATGATGGAAACAACGAAGCAAGCATCACGCCACTCGCGCAGGTTGCGCGCGGCGTCAGCGGCGGCCGCTCAGTCGGCGGAGCTCGTGCGCTCGGGCGTGGCACGGCCGAGCCGCATACCTGCGCGCCGCGTGAGGGCTCAGGGCAAGATGCGCCGCACGAGCATCTCCACGATCTCGTTGCGCGTCGCCTCGACGTACTTCTTGCTCGCCGGATCGATCGGCCAGACCGCGGACAGGAAGGTCGGCTCGAGCAGTGGGAAGGCGACCATCGAGATCGCCGAGATGCACAGCTTCTGCACGTCGACGTCGCTGCGGATCTCGCCGGCCTTGCGCAGCGCCTCCAGGTACGCCGTCGTCGCGTCGGCGACGGGCCTGACGCGCACGCGGACGAGCTCCATCGCGACGTCGTCCTCGGTCTCGGCCCTCGACTCGCTCGCGACGATGGCGAGCACCGCGCGGTGCTGGAGGAAGAAGCGCTGCAAGAGCTCCACGAACGCGAGCACCATCGGCCGCAGCTCGGATTCGGTCATGCGCATCGCCCGCGGCCGGTCGTCCTTGCTCAGAGACACGCTCCGCACCGTGCGCGCGAGGATGTCCCAGCCCTCGGTGGTGATCGACGAGAGCGCGCGGTCGATCACCTCGCGGTAGAGCCCCGCCTTGTCGGCGAAGTAATGGTGGATGAGCGCTTGCTGCACGCTCGCCGACTTGGCGATGCGCCCGAGGCGCGCGCCGTCGAAGCCGCGAGCGGCGAACTCGGCCTCCGCCGCCTCGAGGATGCGCTTCTTCGTGTCGGCCGCGTTGCGGTGCTTGGGCTGCTTCGCCATCGGGCGGGATCCTACATCAGGACTCGATCGTCCTTTGGGGCCACCCCGGGCTGAAGCCCGGGGCAGGCAAAAGACCGCGCGTGGCGAGCCCAATCAAAGCCCGCCTGCGGCGGGCTCCCACGGCCGCTTCACACGGCTTGCGTGTCTCGAGATCGCATTGCGAGTCCGTCGAAGGCGGACTTGAGTCGAGGCACCCTTTCAGCTCTTCGCCTGCCCCGGGCTTTAGCCCGGGGTGGCCCAGCCTTCGTCGAGCTCTTTGCCTGCCCCGGGCTTCAGCCCGGGGTGGCCCAACCTTCGTCAGGCGTCGCCCTCCGCGAGCTTCTCGAAGTGCAGCACGCCCATCTCCTCCCAGGCCGCGCGCACTCGCGGGGTCGACAGGCCGAGGCGCTTCACGTTGGGGACGATCTTGGCGAACAGCAGCGTCCGGAACATCTTCATCATCTCGCTGTGCTCGGCGGCCTCCTCGCACTCCTTCTGCGGCAGGCCCATGCGCGCCCAGACCTCCTGGCCGAGGAAGCGATCGCGCAGCTGGTGCGACGCCTCGATGATGAAGTCCTCGCGGTCGTGCATGTCCTTCTCGGGCATGTCCTTGTAGACGTCCTTGAGCGAGAGCACGCCGAACGCCACGTGGCGCGCCTCGTCCTGCATGATCTGCTCGGTGATCTGCTTGATGAGCGGCTCGTTCGAGGTCTGGTGGATCACGCCGAACGCGGCGAGCGCGAGGCCTTCGACCATGATCTGCATGCCGAGGTACTTCATGTCCCAGCGCGAGTCGGTGAGGATCGAGTCGAGCAGGCTCTTGAGGTGCGGGCTGATCGGGTAGACGAGCTCGAACTTGTCGCGCAGGTAGCGGTCGTACGCCTCGACGTGGCGCGCTTCGTCCATGACCTGCGCCGAGGCATAGAGCTTCGCGTCGCTCCCGGGCGCGCAGTTGACGATCTGCGCGGTCGCCAGCAGCGCGCCTTGCTCGCCGTGCAGGAAGTTCGACAGCATCCACGAGCCGACGTTGCGACGCAGGTCCGGGATTTTTCCGTCCTTCTCGAGCTTGCGCCACACGTCGCTGCCGAAGAGCGGGTTCATCACGTCGGGGACGGTCTCGCCCTCGGGGTCGACGTTCGTGCTCCAGGGCAGCGTGCGGGCGTTCCACATCAAGTCCTTCGACTTCTCGTAGAGCGCGCGCAGGTCGATGCGCTGCGTGTGGTACTCCCAGGTGTAGGCCATCGAGTACGAGACGCCGAGCGCCTCGGTGCCCGTCGGCCCCTCCTTCGCCGGGACGGTGAACAGCTTGGCGAGCTCGGTGTAGTTCACCGGCTTCGGGCTGTCGGGCCACGCGCTCGCTGCGGGCGTCGTCGCCTCGCGTTCGGGCTCGGGCTCGCGGTCGCCCACGCTCACGAGGTGACGGCCCGCGCGGAAGGCGGGCCGCACCACGGCGGGCAGGTCGTGTTCGACGTTCTCGAGAGCGGACGCGATGCGGCGGCGCAGGGACATTGCGTTCTCCTAACTTACTTTTTTGTAAGTTACGGAGTGACATTGGTCAAGCGCCGAATTGACTTTTTAGTTAACTCCGATGTGGGCGCGGGTGCTCACTTGCACTGGTCGTCGGTGCCGAGCGGCTCGGAGAGGCAGCCGTTCGGGCACGAGATCATCTGCGGCACGCCGTTGACGCACTCGTAACGAGCGTTGCCGCTGCAGGTCCAGTACTGCTGGCCGTTGTACGCCGAGTTGGCGCAACTCCAGTTGACCGTGTTGCTGCTCCCCGCGTCGCTGCCGCTCGTGCCGGCGTCGCTGCCGCTCGTGCCGGCGTCGCCGGTGTTGGTGTTCGTGTTGCTGGTGGCGCCGTTGGCCTTCGCGTGCGCCCAGCCCTCCGGAGTCCAGGTCCCCCAGCGCGCCGCGATCTTGCCGTTGCTGTAGCCGAGCGTCGCGCTGCCGCTGCCCTTCACGTTCTGCTCGAGGATCTGGATCGAGGTGGGGCCCACGTTCGTCACGAGCGCGACGTGGCCGTACGCGCCGTTCGGCCAGACGATCATGTCGCCGGGGACGGGCGGGTGCGCGGCGTCGCCGTTGTAGTAGACGTCGACGTCGGTCTTCGGCGCGTTGTTGAGCAGGTCCTTCGCGTTGCCGTGCCAGCTCAGGCCCCAGTGCGTCTTGAAGTGACGCATCACGAGCTCGACGCACTGGTACTGCAGGCCGTAGGTGCCCCAGCCCGCGCACGAATAGCCCGTCGAGGTGTCGCCGCCGTTCGAGAAGGCCGCCGTGCCGTCGAAGCTGCCCAGCGTCGTGCCGCACGCCGGCATGGTGAGAGCCTCGGAGCTGGAGGGGTTGGCGGCGGCGTTCTCGTCGGGGCTGCCGGAGCAGCCGACCACGCACGCGAGGGGCAGGGTCGCGACGAGGATCAGGCAAGCGAGGCGAGTCGAGCTCATGCCTCCGCTACAGTGCAGCCGCCGTGCCTGACCGGACCGTTCGGTGGGCCCGATAATCACCGGGGATTTCGGGGTCCCACATCGCCCCTGGTTCCCTCGTGCACCAGGGTCTCGATCCGCGTGAGCCGCCGCTCGCGAGGGCGCGCGCACGGCCGCCTCAGCTCGCGTGAGCATCGGTCTTGCAGCGGCGAGGAGGCGAGCGAAGGAGCAAGACCATGGCACGCGCACTCTGGAAGGGCAGCATCGCCTTCGGCCTCGTGCAGATCCCGGTCGAGCTCTACGTCGCGGAGGAGCCGCACGAGCTCTCGTTCCGCCAGCTCGACAAGCACGACTTTTCGCCCGTGGGCTACGAGCACGTCAACAAGCGCACGGGCAAGAAGGTCGCGTGGGAGGACATCGTGCGCGGCTACGAGTGGGACCAAGAGCAGTACGTCGTCTTGAAGGACGACGAGCTCGAGCGGGCCTACGCCGAGGCGACGCACCGGATCGACATCGTCGCGTTCGTCGACGCGGGCGAGGTCGACCCGATGTACTTCGAGAAGCCGTACTACCTCGCGCCCACCAAGCAGGGCGTGAAGGCCTACGCGCTGCTTCGCGAGACGCTCGCGAAGAGCGGTCAGATCGGCATCGCGCGGATCGTCATCCGCACCAAGCAGCACCTCGCCGCGCTCATGCCGAAGGGCGAGATGCTCATGCTCCTCACGATGCGCTACCAGCACGAGCTCCGCGGCGTGGGAGATCTCCACGTCCCGAAGGAGAGCCTGGACAAGCTCGGCGTGAGCCCCGCGGAGATGAAGATGGCCGACATGCTGGTGCGCGAGATGCACGAGCACTTCAAGCCGGACAAGTACAAGGACGACTTCCACGACGCGGTGCTCGCGCTCATCGAGAAGAAGGCCAAGGCGGGCGAGATCAACACGGTCGCCGAGCTGCCGCACGAGCACCGCGCGGCGAAGGCGCCGGGCAAGGTCGTCGACCTGATGGAGATGCTCAAGCGCAGCCTCGGCGAGAAGGGCATCCCGTCGCCGGGGCCGAAGCGCACCGCGCCGCGAAAGAACCATCCGCGCAAGACGGCCTGAAAGATGGGCCTGGAGGCCTACCGCGAGAAGCGCCGCTTCGATCGCACCCGCGAGCCGCAGGGCCGCAAGAGCCGGACGCGCGGGCTGTCCTTCGTAGTCCAGATGCACGACGCGACTCGGCTCCACTTCGACTTTCGCCTCGAGCTCGACGGCGTCCTCCTGAGCTGGGCGGTGCCGAAGGGGCCGTCGCTCGATCCGCACGACAAGCGCCTCGCGATGCAGGTGGAGGATCACCCGGTCGAGTACGGCGGCTTCGAGGGCACGATCCCGGCGGGCGAGTACGGCGCGGGCACGGTGATGGTCTGGGACCGCGGGACGTGGGAGCCGGAGGGCGATCCGCGCGAGGGCTACCAGCGAGGGAGCCTGAAGTTCACGCTGCACGGCGAGAAGCTCCGGGGCCGATGGCACCTCGTCCGCACCGCGAGCGACGACCGCGGGCGCAAGCGCTGGCTGCTCTTCAAGGGCGCGGACGACGAAGCGCGGCGCGGCGAGCCGATCGTCGAGAGCGCGCCGGCGAGCGCGCTCACTGGCCGAACCCTCGACGAGATCGCCGCCGAGGACGACCGCCCCACGAGCGCGCCCAGGTTCCGTCCGCCCGAGCTGGCCACGCTCGTCAAGGAGCCGCCCGAGGGCGACGCGTGGCTGCACGAGATCAAGCTCGACGGGTATCGCATCCTCGCGCACCTCTCGCGCGGCAAGGTCACGCTCTTCTCCCGCAACGGGAAAGACTGGACGGAGCGCATGCCGACGATCGCGAGCGCGCTCGGCCGCGTCGACGCCAAGAGCGCGGTCCTCGACGGCGAGGTCGTCGTGCTGCGCGAGGACGGCGTGAGCGACTTCCAGCTGCTGCAGAACGCTCTCGGCCGGAGCGACGCCGAGCTCACGTACTTCGTCTTCGATCTGCTCGAGCGGGACGGGCGCGATCTCCGCGGCGAGCCGCTCGAGGCGCGCAAGGCCGAGCTCGCGCGCCTGGTGCCGAAGAACGGCGCGAGCGCGCGCGTGCGCTTCAACGATCACGTCGTGGGCCACGGCAAGGGCTTCTTCGCGAGCGCGTGCAAGGTCGGCCTCGAGGGCGTCGTGTCGAAGCGCCGCGACGCGCCGTACCGCGAGGGGCGCGGCCGCGACTGGCTGAAGGTGAAGTGCCTCGGGCGGCAAGAGTTCGTCATCGTCGGCTGGACCGATCCGCGGCGTTCGCGCGCGCACTTCGGCGCGCTCCTGCTCGCGACGCGAAAAGACGGCCATTCGCTGGTCTACGTCGGCAAGGTCGGGACGGGCTTCTCGGAGGCGTCGCTCGCGTCGATCGCGCCGAAGCTCCGCGCGCTCTCGCGCGACACCTCCCCGCTCGCGAGGCCGCCCCGCGAGCGCGGCGTGCACTGGGTCGAGCCGAAGCTCGTCTGCGAGGTCGACTACCAGGAGATGACCCGCGACGGCATCCTCCGCCAGCCGTCGTTCCGGGGCCTGCGGCAGGACAAGCCGGCCGAGGAGATCGTCGTGGAACGCTCACCCGGCCCTCGCGCTCGCGCGCGGGTCTCGAACGAGGACAAGGTCTTCTATCCCGAGAGCGGCATCACGAAGGGCCAGGTGGCCGCGTACCTCGAGCGCGTGAGCGCGTGGATGCTGCCGCACGTCGCGGGCAGGCCGTTGATGCTCTTGCGCTGCCCGGACGGCATCGGCAAGTGCTTCATCCAGAAGCACACGACGCCCGTCCTGCCGCGGGGCGTTCGCGCCATCGACGTGGGCGAAGACGAGAAGCACGTGACGATCGACGACGAGGCGGGATTGATGGCGCTCGCGCAGGCGGGCGTGCTCGAGATCCACACCTGGGGCGCGCACGCCGACGCGCCCGACCGCCCCGACCTGCTCGTCTTCGATCTCGATCCGGATCCGTCCGTGGCGTGGCGCGACGTCGTCGCGGCCGCGCGGCTGCTGCGCGTGCGGCTCGAGAGCCTGGGGCTCGAGGCCTTCGTGAAGACGACGGGCGGCAAGGGCCTGCACGTCGCGTGCGCGATCGCGCCCACGATGACCTGGGACGCGGCGAAGAGCTTCGCGCGCGCCGTCGCGCAGGCGGTGGCGACGGAAGACCCCGCGCACCTGATCGCGACGATGTCGATGGCGAGGCGCCAGGGGAAGATCTTCGTCGACTACCTGCGCAACGGGCGAGGCGCGACGTTCATCGCCCCCTACTCGCCGCGCGCTCGGCCCTTCGCGCCGGTGGCGATGCCGCTGTCGTGGGACGAGCTGACCGAGGACCTCGGCCCAGATCGGTTCACCATCGCGAACGCCAGCGAGAGACTCGACGCGCTCCGCGCCGATCCCTGGGCGAAGCTGGGCGTGAGGCCTCGCGCCTGAGGCTCACTCCGCGGGGTCGAGCTCGGGAGCGAGGAGCGCGGGCGCCGGCGCCTCCGGCTGGAGGTGGGCGTCGCGGACCTTCTTCGGCGGCGCGTGGAGATCCCACACCAGGCCGAGCGCCTGCATCGCGCGCAGAATGTAGTGGGTCAGATCGATCTCCCACCAGAAGAAGCCCTGTCGCTCGGAGCGCTGGTAGTAGTGGTGGTTGTTGTGCCAGCCCTCGCCCATGGTGATGAGGGCGAGCAGCCAGTGGTTGCGGCTGTTGTCCGTCGTCGCGTAGCGGCGCTTGCCGAAGATGTGCGTGAGCGAGTTGATGGTGAAGGTCCCGTGCCAGAGCAGCGTCGTCGACACGAGCATGCCCCACACGACCGCCCACCAGCCGCCGATCAGGAAGAGCACGACGCCCATCGCGATCGGCGGGACGAGGAACCAGCGATCGAACCAGCGCAGCTCCGGATAACGGAGCAGGTCCTTCACCCTGCTCTCGTCGGTCTTCTCGTGCTTCTCGCTCAGGATCCAGCCGACGTGGCTCCACCAGAAGCCGTCGAGCTTGGCCGAGTGCACGTCGCCGGGCTGATCGCTCAGCTTGTGGTGGAGGCGGTGGTGCGAGGCCCACCAGAGGATGCCCTTCTGCGACGTGGTCGACGCGCCGAGCGCGAAGATGAACTGCATCACGCGGCTGGTGCGGAACGAGCGGTGCGAGAAGTATCGGTGGTAGCCCGCGGTCACGAAGAACATCCGCGCGTAATAGAGCGCGATGGCCAGGGCGAAGCCCTTCCATGACCAGCCCAGCCAGATGACGCCCGCGATGGCGGCCGCGTGGACGAAGAAGAACGGCAGCGATCGCCAGCCGAAGCGCCGGTCAGCGGCGGTGACGAGGTTCGGTGCGAGTGCGGGGACGGGGAGATTGGCCACGCTTCGAGCGTAGCCAACCGAACGTCAGGGTTTTGTCATGGGGGGGCCATTGTTCGGCCAGATCGACGGAAAAACAGGCGGATCAGCGCATGACCGCGTGTACCGCCCCGAACACCGCGAGCGCCAGCATGGCCGTCGTCCCGAGCAGGAAGACGGTGGACATCAGGAACGGCCGCCGCACCAGAGCCTGCCTCACGAGCGTCGTCAGGCGCATCGAGAAGGTGATGGGACACTGGACCGGGATGTCGCCCGTGGCCCGCCGGCGCAGGCGTGCGATCATCTCCTCGACGCTCTGGTAACGCTGGGCCTTGTCCTTGCGCAGGCCGCGCTCCAGAAACCAGCTCAGGTCGGCCGGCACCGGCGACTGAACGCCCGTGGAGTACAAGACCGCTTGGGGGATGGGCGCGTTCTTCACCGCGTCGAGCATCGCGTCGAGCGTGTGAAAGTCCGCGAGCGGGTGGCGCAGGGTGAGAAGCTCGTAGAACGTCATGCAGAGGCTGTAGACGTCGCTGCGCTCGTCGAGCTCTTCGCCTCGCGCTTGCTCGGGCGACATGTACGCCGGGGTCCCGAGCAGGGTGCCGACCCGAGTCTGGAACAGCTTCTTCGCGCCGCCCGCGTCCGGGGTCTCCGCCGCCGGCGTCGGTGTCGGCAACGCCGCGGACTCCGCGCCGCGCACCTCGCGGGCGAGGCCCCAGTCCATCATCATCACCTCGCCGTACGGGCCGACCATCACGTTCGCGGGCTTGATGTCGCGGTGGATGATCTTCTTCGAGTGGGCGTAGGCGATCGCCTCGAGGATCCCCATCATGATCTCGACGCGCCGCTCGAAGCCGTACCTGGCGTGGTAGGCCGGGTCGCCCGCGACGAGCTTCTCGATGATGGCCTCGAGCGTCTCGCCCTGGACGTACTTCATGACGAAGAAGTACTCGCCGTTGGGGTGCACGCCGACGTCGTGGATCGGGACGATGTTCGGGTGCTCGAGCCGGCCGACGGTGCGCACCTCCTCGGCGAAGCGAAGCACGGTGGCGTGGGAGGACTTCACCTCGGGGCGCAGGCGCTTGATCGCGACGTCGCGGTCGATGTCGTTGTCGCGCGCCTTGATCACCTCGCCCACGCCACCCTCGCCGAGAGTGTGCGACAGCTCGTAGCGCACCTTGCCGTCCGCCACGATCTTCGGCATCTCGCCGTGGAGCTCGACGCGCGGCAGGACGGTCGTCCGCAGCGACGTGTTGATGGTGGTGTTGCCGGTGGGGACTACCGTCGCGGCGTGATCCGCTGCGAGCGTGGCGTCGTGGGCGACGGTGGCGGAGGTGCCGAAGTCCTCGGATTGGCTGCTCATGACTCAATGACTCCCTGGGGCGACGAACGTTACACGGAGCTTTTCCTTCGGTTCTGGAACGCTTCCAGGGCGCGGCGGCGCGCCTCCTCCGAAGGATCGGGATGCGGGGCGCCGCGGAGGACGCCGACCGTGGTCTCGATCTGCTCGCGGTGGGCCCGACAGGCCGGGCACATCGCGAGGTGGAGCCTGTAGGCCAAGCGCCGCCAGCCCGAGAGCGCGCCCTCCGACGCGTCGGTCATGGCTTCCACGGCTTGGCGACACATCATCTCGGCGGTTTCCTCTCGGCGAGCACGGCATCGAGGGCGTCGCGCAGGCGACCTCGACCGCGGTGCAACAGCACACGCTGATTGGACTCGCTCAGGTCCAAAGCGTTACACACTTCCTCGCTCGACCATCCCTCGAGGTCCCGAAGCGTCACGACGGCGCGCTGCGCCGGGGGTAAGTCCTCGAGACAACGCTCGATCGCGGCGCGCACCTCTCCCCGCGCCAGGAGCGACTCCGGGGTCTCGTCCCACCGGGCGGGGAGCTGCTTGAACGTGCCGAGCGGGCCGAAGCGCGACGGATCGACCGACGGCGCAGGCTCGTCGTCGAGCGGCACCTGGCGCCCGTCTCGCGCGGCGCGCGTCTTCGCGCGGTTGATGGCGATGCGCACCATCCACGTCTTGAACCTCGAGCGCTCCTCGAACGAGCCCAGTGCGTCGAGGACCGCGACCCACGTGTCCTGGGCGATCTCCTCGGCGATGCTCGGGCTCTTCACGAAGGCCGACGCCACGCGCACGAGCGTCGCGTGGTGAGCGTCGAACACCTCGCGAAACGCCGCTTCGTCGCCCTCGCGGAGCCGTCTGACGAGGGCCGCCTCGCTCGTACCCATGCGGGACTACACTACGCTCGCTGGTCCCGTCCTTCCGGCATTTCCCTCATCAGCTCGTACGTTCATCGCAAGCGGCGTGATGCCGACCGCTCAGTCGTCGCCCTCGCCGAGCACGACATACACGCTCGAGGTATCGTCGGGCATGCGCAAGTGGCTCCTCGGTTTCGCCCCCGCGCTCGCCCTGGCGAGCTGCGACACCGGAGAGCGCGCGATGCAGGCGTCGCCGGCGCACGCGTCGATGTTCGGCGAGGTCGACGTCACCCTCACGGGCGACTTCGCGTCGCTCGGCACGATCCACGAGGTGACCCTCGGCGGCGTGCGCGCGCTCGACGTTCGGCCCGCGGGCGACGCCATCACGGTGCGCATCCAGGGCGCGCCGCAGGCGGGCCCGGCCGAGATCGACATCGACGGCGACGGCGGGCACGTGCACAACGAGACCGCGTTCAGCTTCGACCCGCCCGCGGGCGGCGCGCCGGCGCGCTGGATGGCGTTCGGCGCGAGCCTCACGCAAGGGGTGCAATCGGCCGGCCTCGATCAGCACGGCCAGCTCGCGGGCTACGCGGCGCAGGTCGCGCGCGCGGCGGGCGTGTTCCTCGCGCCCCCGCTGGTCGTCGACGGCGTCATGCCCCCGCTCGCGCCCTCGCAGTTCGTCGGCCACTGCGCCACCAAGCCCGACGTGGGCGCGATCGCCGGCGCTCTCTTCGCCGCCGTGACCGATCCCGTGACGCAGGAGACGAACATCGGCCTCGCGCGGAGGGACCCTACGCAGGCGACGCGGGATCCTGCCGTCGGCGGCGCGACCGTGAACGAGGTCCTCCACGGCATGCTCGGGCCCGGCGCCATCCTCGATCGGATCGTCGAGCTGCCCGACGGCGATCCCTCGCGCATGTGGGACCCGCCTCCGCACCCGCAGATCGATCGCCTCGTCGCGTTCGATCCGGACGTGGCCTTCAGCGCCGACCTGCTCGCGAACGACGCGATGCCAGCCGTCACGCAGAGCGACGATCTGCACCCGGAGATGGCCACCGACCCCGCCGTGCTCGCGCCGGAGATCGATCAGCTCGTGAGCGCGGTCGGCGCGCTCCACGGTCAGTACTTCGTAGCGAACCTGCTCGACGTGACGCTCCTGCCAGCCGTCGCGGACCTGAAGCAGCAGCGCATCTCGCAGGGCCTCGACACGGAGTCGAGCTTCGACGCGAAGATCGCCGCCGTCCAGGCGATCGTCGCCGCGTACAACGCCGCGCTCGCGCAGTCGGCGAGCCGCTTTCCGAACGTGCACGTCCTCGACGTGGCGACCGAGGCGTCGAACATC
>DATIQP010000356.1:0-10549 GCA_035470765.1 Polyangiaceae bacterium
CCTACCGGACGACGAGCCACCCGTTCCGCCAGCAGCGCTTCGACGAAGTCCGCGACGAGCTCGTGCGCTGGCTCGTGGTCGAGCGGTTCCGCGCGGCCGAGCAGGCCTACCTCCAGACCGCGCGCGCTCGGCTGACCATCCTCTACGGCGCCGGCACCTAGTTCTTGCGCCAGGCGCGCGCGGCGAGGCTCTCGGTGCGCATGCGCGGCGGCAGGTGGCCGACGTCGTTGTAACGCACGACGCGCACCACGCCGCCCTGGACGAGCGTCCCGGCGCCGCTCTTGCGAGGCGCGCTCAGCACGCGAAACTCCGTGAGCCCGCAGTGCGTCGCGTCGAGGCGCGTCCAGAGCTTGCGCTCGATCCCGAGGGCGCAGCACACGAGGTAGCGGATCAGGTTCCCGTGGCAGACGACGAGCTCGGTGCGCGCGGCCTTCGAAGGGCGGAAGAGCATCCGGAACGCTCGATCGGCTCGTACGCGATCCTTCCCCACCCGGCCGCGCTCGACCTTGATCTTCAGCGCGCTCGGCAGCGCCGTGGGGATGACCTCGGAGAGCCATGCGCTCTTGCGCACGCGCACGCCCTGGTGCTTCTCGGCCACGATCCGGGCGGTCTCCTCGGCGCGAACCAGCGTGCTGTGCCAGATGACGTCGACCCGGAGGTGGCGCAGCGCGAGCGCGGTGCGCGCAGCCTGACGCCGACCGAGGGGCGTGAGCGACCCCGTCTCGACCTCGTCGTACTGGCCATGCCGCATGAAGATGAGCCGTCGCAAACGCTTGCCTTCTCCTGCCCCGCTTTAGCGGAAGTCGCGCCCATCCGCGGCAAAAATCGCAAATTCCTGACGTTTCTCATGGCGCTCGGGGCGGCGCAGCCCTACCTCAGTTTCATGCTGCATTCGATCCGTACGGGGCCCCTCGCAGCCCCGTCCAACGAGCCCATCGACCTCCTGCTCTCGTGCCACGGGAAGCTGCGGCACTTCTCGGCGGTCTCGCTTGCGCTCGCGACACGCACCGACCTCGCGCACGAAGAAGCCGCGGACGCGAGCGTGCGGCTCCTGCGCTATTTCCGCATCGCGCTCCCGCTGCACGAGGCGGACGAGGAGACGTCGATCGGCCCTGCCCTGCTCGCGACGCCCGCCCGCTCGCTGGTCGAGGACGCCCTCGCGACCATGGCCGCCCAGCACGAGCAGCTCCACGAGATCCTGGCCTCTCTGATGCCGGCGTGGGAGCGAGTCGAGGCAGAACCCGGCGCCAGCCGCCCCGCGCTCGCCGACGCCCGCGCGCTCGCGACGCTGCTCGATCTGCACCTCGGGCTCGAGGAGCAGACCATCTTCCCAAGCATTCTCGGCATCGACCCGGCGAAGCGAAGGCTGCTCTACGTCGAGATGCGCGGGCGCCGCACACCGGAGATCATGGAGACGATGCAGAAGGTCGTCGGGGGCTGAGGGAGAAGCCGTGATCCACCCGTCGCTCGCCAGCGAGCTCGCCGAGGTCATCGACCCCGAGCTCGGGATCAACATCATCGACCTCGGGCTCGTCTACGAGGCGTCGATCGACGACGGCGCCGCGCGAGTCCGCATGGCGATGACGTCGCCGACGTGTCCGCTCGGCGACGTGATCGCGCGGGACGTGGAAGCCGCGATCCGCCGCCATCACCCCGAGGTGGGCTCCGTCGACGTGGAGATCGTCGACTTCCCCGTGTGGACCCCGGAGCGGATGAGCGACAACGCCCGGAGCATGCTCGGCTGGAAGTGACCGTCGATGCGGAAGGAGCGGCTGCCTCTCATCGTCGTGGGGATCGCCTCGCTGCTCGCGGCCGCGTGGGGCGGGCTCGTCCGCCTCGGATGGTTCGGGACCGGTGCCGCCGACGTGCGGCTCGCTTCGGCCCACGGCCCGCTGATGGTCGTGGGGTTCCTCGGGACGGTGATCGGAGTCGAGCGCGCCATCGCCGCCAAGCGGCCCTGGGCGTTCGCCGCCCCCATCCTCGCTGCGGCGAGCGCCGTCCTCTCCGTCGCGCTGCCGACGTCGCGGGTCGGTCCGGTCGCGGGCGTCGGCGCGGCGCTCGTGCTCTCCGCGATCGTCGCTCGCGCGCTGTGGCGCGCGCGTTCGTTCCACCTCGTCCTCGAGCTGGCCGGCGCCGCGAGCTTCGTCGTGGCACAGGTGCTGCTCGTCACCGGCGGGTTCGTGGCGCGCGCGGTGCCGTGGTGGTTGGCCTTCTTGCTGCTCACCATCTTCGCCGAGCGCGTGGAAGCGTCACGCGTGATCGCCCCCTCTCGCACCGGGCGGGTCCTGATGGCCTCGTCGGTGGCCGTCTTCGGCGTGGGCCTCGTCGCCAGCGCAATGGACGCGGGGCTCGCGGCGCGAATTCGCGGCGCCGCGATGGTGGGGATGGCGGCGTGGGTCGTGATCTTCGACGTTCCGCGGCGAACGGTTCGGTCGAAGGGGTTGCCTCGCTTCGTGGCCGTCTCGCTGCTGATCGCGGCGGCGTGGCTCGCCGGGGCAGGTGCGGTCGCGCTGCTCGCCGGGTGGGCGGACGCCGGGCCGACCTACGACGCCAACCTCCACGCCGCGTTTCTCGGCGTGGTGATGATGATGATCTTCGCCCACGCGCCCGTCATCTTCCCTGCCGTCCTCGGCGTGCGCGTGCCCATGAGGGGCCGATTCTACGTCCACGTCGGGCTGCTGGCCGCGAGCGTCGCGCTGAGGGTCGCCGGCGACATCGCGGGCTCCGCCCCCATGCGTGCGTGGGGGGGCATGCTCAACGCCGTCGCGATCCTGGCGTTCCTCGCGAGCACCGCGGGCGCCATCTTCGCGGGCGCCGCCAGGTCCACACGATGAGGAGCCCATGGAATTACTCGACACGCTGAAGCGAGAGCACGAGACGATCGAGCCGGTCGCGCGGGCGCTCGTCGCGTTCGCGGCGCGCGTCGACGAGGGCGCCGACCGCGCCGACGGCGAGCGCTTCCTGCGCTTCTTCCGCCTCTACGCGGGGCGGTTCCACCACGCCCGCGAGGAAGAGGTGCTCTTCCCCGCCCTCGTGCGCGAGACCGAGGTGCCTGCCGATCGCGGGCCCATCCACGCGCTGATGGGCGACCACCGCCAGATGGCTGCCGCGCTGGAGGAGCTCGCCGGCGCGCTCCTCGAGCCGGCGGGAGGGGCGCGCTCGTCGCCGGCCGCCATCCGCTACGTCTCCATGCTGCTCCAGCACATCGACGCCGAGACCTCGGTGCTCTTCCCGGAGAGCGAAGCACGGTTCCGGCGTGCCTCGGTGCTGGAGCTCGAGGTGCGCGAGCCCGACGACGAGGAGCGGGCCGCGCGCGACGGCGGCCTGGAGCTCGCCGAACGGTACGGATCGTCGGCCGAGATCCCAGGCTTGGTCCGCGGAGAGGGCTGCGCCTGCTGCGCCTCGTTCGGCGTCGTCTGCGACGGCGTCGAGCGCGAGTGGTCGAACGACCTCGAGTGGGAGGACATGCTCGACCGCGTCGGCGATTAGTCCACGCTTTCGTCGGCGTCGCGATTCGCGACGAGCTCCTAGGCGGGCAGCGCCTGCATCTTCCGGACGAGGTCGGCGCGCTCGCGGTCGCCAACGAGCCGGTCGACCATCGGATAGAGCACCTGCTCCTCCTTGGCGTTGTGCGGGTCGAGCACGTTCTCGAGCGTCTCGGACGGTGTGGCGAGCGTTGCGGCGTCGCTCGAGGCGAGGGCCTGGGCGATCTCGCCCATCGCCTTGCGGATCTGCACGTGCTCGATGCGCATGACCTCGACGGGCCCGGCGTGGCCGGCGTGCTGCTCTAACGCCGGGAAGAGAACCTGCTCTTCCGCGTCGATGTGACGGCTCAGGCCGTACTGGAACTCCGCGAACCGTTCGCTCGCCTGTTGGAAGGATCCGAGCGCCGCGAGCCGCTTGGTCGCATCCCAGAGCGCGTCGAGCCTGCGGTGGTCCCACGTGAGGTACTCGACGACCCCTCGCGGCGCGCGAGCGTCGCGCTTGCGGATCTCGATGCGAAACTGGCCGCCGGCCTCGAGCACGCTCCAGTCGAACTGGTCGGGTCGCTCGGCCTGGAACTGGTAGACCAGCGGGAGCGGGTAGTGGTCGTTGACGAGGACGAACGACTCGCCCGGTGAAAGCGCGTCGAAGGCCTCGAAGATGCGCGGGTGGCGGACGGGGGGAGGAAGGGTGCGGGCGTCGACGAGGGTCTGTGTCATGCGCCCGAAGATGGGACCTCGCATCCCCGCTGGCGATGAGATCGGTCAGGGTGTGACCGATGTCATCGGCCCGAGCGCCCACCGTGGCATGGCTCCAGTCGTGGGATCCACCGACGAACGCTTCCTCGTGCTCTCGGGACCGGCTCGCGCGCGCGCCGCTCCCCCGGAGGCCGAGCTCCGCGGTCGGTGGCTGGTCCGCGTACGTGGCGTGGGCAGCGCCGTCCAGGTAGCGCTCGTCCTGACCGGCTTCTTCGGGCTCGGCGTGCCCGGCTCCTGGCCCGTCCTGCTCGTGCTGTTCTTGCTCGGCTTGGCGTCGAACGCGCTGCTGCTCCGGTCCGTCGGGCGCAAGAGCGCCACCGAGGCGACCTTCGCGCTCGCGCTGGTGCTCGACGTGCTCGTGCTCACCGCTCTCTTGCACGGCACCGGCGGCGCGACCAATCCGTTCTCGGTCTTTTATCTCGTCTACGTCGCGCTCGCGGCGATCGTGGTCACGGGCCGCCGCGCGATGACGATCGCGATCCTCACGATGGCCGCGTTCGGGACGCTCTTCGTCCGAGGCACCGCCGCCAAGGAGATGGAACGGCTGCACCACGGCGCGGCCTTCTCGCTCCACCTGTACGGCATGTGGTTCGCCTACGTCATCGCGGCGGCCGTCGTGGGGACGTTCGTCGCGCGGCTCGTGCGGGCCGTGCGCGAGCGCGAGCGCGAGCTGTCGGTCGCGCAGGAGGCCCGGGCGCGAGCCGAGCGTGTCGCCGCGCTCGGCACGCTGGCGGCGGGAGCGGCGCACGAGCTCGCGACCCCGCTCGGGACGATCGCGGTCGTGGCCAAGGAGCTGTCTCGCGTCCCCGAGGAGCGGCCCGACGTGGAGGCGATAAGAAAGGACGCTCGCCTGCTCCGCACCGAGGTCGAGCGCTGTCGCCGCATCGTGGACGATCTGGCGGGCCGCTCCGGAGGCGATCTCGCCGCGGCGCCTCTTCCCAGCTCGGTCGGCGCGGTGTTCGAGGCGGTGCGCGACGAGCTCGGAGAGGCGGCCGCGCGCGTCCACTTCGAAGGGGACGACGCGGCGACGCTGCGCGTGCCCCGGCAGGCCCTCGTGCGCGCCCTGGTCAACCTCGTTCGCAACGCGCTCGACGCCGCGGGCGCCGCCGAGCTGCGCACCGAGAAGCACGGCGCGAGGGTCCGCTTCGCCGTGCACGACGAAGGCCCCGGCCTGTCGTCCGAGGCGCTCACCCACCTCGCCGAGCCCTTCTTCACCACCAAGACGAGCGACCGCGGCATGGGCCTCGGACTGTACCTGGTGCGCAGCTTCGCCGACGCGAGCGGCGGCGAGCTCAGCGTGGCCACGAACGCGCGCGGGAGCACGTTCGTGCTCGAGGTCCCGATGGAGGTCCGATGACGTCGCACACGCTGCTCGTCGTCGACGACGACGACACCTTCCGCGAGCGACTGGTCCGGGCGCTGGTGGCGCGCGGCGTGGAGGCGCGCGGTGCCGCCTGCGGCCTCGAAGCGAAGCGGGTGGCGCTCACCGAGAGCCCCGAGCTCGCGGTCGTCGATCTGCGCCTCGGACGCGAGGACGGGCTCGACGTGGTGCGCGAGCTCCACGCGATCGATCCCACGACGCGCATCCTCGTGCTCACGGGGTACGGGGCCATCGCGACCGCCGTCGAGGCGGTGCGGCGCGGCGCCTGCGACTACCTGCAGAAGCCCGCCGACGTGGACCAGATCCTGGCGCGGCTCGAAGGCGACGGACCGAAGCCCACCGGCGAAGGGCACGTCCCAAGCCTCGCCCGCGTCGAGTGGGAGCACATCCAGCGCGTGATGGTCGACTGCGGCGGCAACGTCTCGGAGGCGGCGCGCCGGCTCGGAGTGCACCGGCGCTCGCTGCAGCGCAAGCTCGCCAAGCGCCCCGTCGCGCGCTGAAGCGAAGAAAATCGGCCTGCGACAACGTGTCGCATGGTCGGGCGCCGGTTCTGCGCCCATCCTCGGCGCCGCTTTCCCGCCAAAGGATTCGCAGGCCATGAAGAAGACTCAGCTCACCACGTTCACCGTGCCGCTCGCTTTGCTGGTGCTCGCGTGCAGCTCGCCGGGGCCGACCACCAACCCGGTAGACGCCGCCACGATCGACGACTCCGACTGCGGGTCGGCCATGTCGGACGCCGCGTCCGACGCCGCGCCCGGCCCCAGCTTCCCGAACGACCCGCTCACGACGGTCACGAGCGACGGCGGCAAGCTCAGGCTCACCGCGTGGACGTCCCCCGCTCAGCCGCCGTCGCGGGGCATGATCACCGTGAAGCTCCTGGCGACGGACGCCTCGAGCAACGCCCCCGTCGACGGGCTCGTCCTCGACATCGTGCCGGTGATGCCGTCCATGGGACATGGCACGCCGGTCAAGCCGACGGTCATGGCAGCCGGCGGCGGCGTCTACGTCGCGTCGAACGTCGATCTGTTCATGGCCGGGCTCTGGGATCTGAACGTGTCGATCTCGGGCGCCGTCACCGACACGGCCGTCGTACCCATCGATGTCCAATGAGAGGCTCCTCTTCGCTGCGCTCGTCGCTCTCGGCGTGATCGCGCGCGCGGCGCCGGCCGCGGCGCAGGCGTGCTGCGCGGGCTCAGGCGCGGTGACGCCCGGGCGGCTCGGCCTGCACGACGAGGCCGACGTCGGCGTGCAGCTCAGGGCGACGAGCGCGTTCGGCTCGAACGACGCGTCGGGCACGTACGTCCCGGCGCCTGCGGGCGCCCGCGAGATCGATCTCGAACAGGATCTCTACGGTGCCGTGCGCGTGCTCCGGCGCGGCCAGCTCGGCGTTCTGTTGCCGTTCGTGCAGACGCACCGCGCGTCGGGCGGGCTCTCGGAGCTGGGAGGCGGCGTCGGCGACGTGAACCTGTCGGCGCGCTACGACCCGCTCCTCGCGCGCGAGTCTCGATGGTGCCCGGGCGTCGGGTTGCTCGCGGGCGTCACGCTCCCCACGGGCAGGCCGCCCGAGGCCGCGCAAGACCCGCTCGCCACCGACGCGACGGGGCTCGGCGCGGTTCAGCTCAACGGCGGGCTCGCGCTCGAGCAGTCGTTCGGCCCCTGGTCGGTGGGCATGAGCGCGCTGCTGGCGTGGCGCGCGCCGCGGGCGGTGGGCGGCACGACGATGGAGCTCGCGCCGCAGCTCACGCTGCTCGCGTCGCTCGCGTACGCGTTCCCGAGCGGTTTGTCGGCCGCGCTCGTCGCGTCGTTCACGGCCGAAGACGACGCGAGCGTGAGCGGCCGCTCCGTCGCCGGCAGCTCGCGCCGGTGGGCGCTCGTGAGCGCCGCGGTCGCATGGCCGGTCACCGATCAGCTCTTCTTGGTGGGCAGCGTGTTCTTCAACCCGCCGATCTCGTCCCTCGGAGTCAACCAGCCCACCACCGTGGGGACGACGCTCGGCATGAAATGGGCCTTTCTATGACCCTCTCCAAGCTCGCCCTCGCCTTGGCGCTCCTCGTCGCCGGCTGCAGCGTCGCGCCGCAGACGCCGGACACGGCGAAGCTAACCTCCGCCGACGGCGCCGCGCGCGAGTACAAGGAGCTCGTCTCCGCGGCGCCGTGGACCGTGCTCGTGTTCGTCTCCGCCGAGTGCCCCTGCCTCGAGGCGCACCTCGAGCGCCTGCGCGCGCTCTCCGCGTCGTACGCCCCTCGGGG
Source organism: Polyangiaceae bacterium (assembly GCA_035470765.1). Lineage (GTDB taxonomy): Bacteria > Myxococcota_A > Polyangia > Polyangiales > Polyangiaceae > DASXHD01. The sequence goes on from DATIQP010000356.1 coordinate 7,872, forward strand.
CGCGCAGTTCGTCGCCGTCGACTCCGAGGTGGGCCGCACCAAGGAAATGCTTGCGGGTGAGGCACGCTCGTTGGCGCTCGGCTTCCCGTTGCTGCTCGATCCGGGCGCCAGGGTCGCGAACGCCCTCGGGGCCGAGTACGCGACCTACAGCGTCGTGGTCGATCACGAGGGGATCGTGCGCTACCGGGGCGGCATCGACTCGGACAAGCGCAAGCTTCACGACGATGCGACACCCTATCTTCGCGACGCTCTCGACGACCTGCTCGCGGGCATGCCCCCGAGGCGTGCCGAGGGCAAGACGCTCGGATGCATGCTGAGGAAGTGGTGAAGGCGAGCGCGTGCGCGGTCGTCCTCTTCGGCGCGTTGTCGTGCACGCGGCCCGCGCGCCCGACGGCGAGCGCTGGGACGCCATGACGATGGAGCAGCGCCATCGGCAGCTTCGCGTGTCACTCGCCCGCGCGCTGACCCTTCTTACGCCGCCAGAAGCGCAGCGCAGCGAACGCGGCGAAGCCGACGGCCAGCACCATGAGCGGCCCCGTGAAGAGCATGAACCGCGTGCGGTCTCGCGTGGTGCGCTCCGCACGTAGCCGCTCGGCGTCGTCTCGAATGCGCGCGAGGTGACCGAGCGAGTCCGCGTAGCCGTACCACCACGCGTAGTCCGGGGCCATGTGCATCGCGCCCTTGTACGACTTCAGGTTGGAGAAGAAGAACATGTCGAAGTACTCGAGCTCGATCGCGCTCACGTCGAAGTAGAGGCCCGCCGGCCAGTGCTGCGCGAAGCCGCCGGGCACGTCGAGGGCGGTGAAGCGCGGGCCGGGCAAGAGGCCGGCCGATCGCTTGGCGTGGCTCGGCTCGATCAGCCCGTCCTTGTACAGGCCGGAGAGCAGATCGCGCGCCTCGATGACGAGCGCATCGCCGGCGAGCTTGTGCGCGTCGGCGGCGCTGAGGTACTCGCGTGCCCTGTCCTCGGAGTGGCACGTCATGCACACGCGGATCATCTCGGTGCGCTTCTTCTGGTTCTCGGGGAGCGCGGTCAGGTCCTGGAGCTCCCCGCCCGCCGCCTGCGTGCCCATTCCCCAGACAATCTTCTGCGTCATGTTGTGCGTCGTGACGCGCGTGCCGTCCTCGTGCACCGTGAGCATGTGGCAGTAGGCGCACGTCGGCGCCTCGAGCTTGGTCTCGGTCATGGGAGCGGTGAAATCGAAGCCCGCGCCGCGCGCCGAGTAGATGGAGCCGTGCTTCGACGCCTCGTAGGATTCGTAGTTCGGGTGGTCGGGCCCCATGTGGCACGTGTGGCAGGCCTCGGGCTTGCGGGCCTCGACGAGGCTGAACGAGTGCCGCGTGTGGCACGCGATGCAGCCGTTGCGGTACGGCAGGCTGCTGCCGTCGACGTACTTGTGCTCCTCCTTGCTCCAGTACTTGTCGTCCGACGCGCCGGCCTGCGAATGACAGGCGTCGCACCCCATCTCCATCACCTTGCGCGGCATCTCGCGGTAGTTCGGCACGTCGATGTTGCGCGACCAGTTCGTGCCGACCCCCGCGGGCCCGGGCCCGTAGGAGTGGCCCGTGTCGAGCACCGCCTCCTTGTAGATTTGCGCGTGGCACGCCGCGCACGCGGTCTCGGGCACGCGGCCCTTGGTGGCCATGATCTCGTCGTGGTCGAGGCCGTGACAGTTGCCGCACGAGATGTGGTCGAGCGGGTACGCGACGCGCGGGTTCTGCTTGCCCGCCATGCCCATCGCGCTGCTCTTGAACTGCTCGACGATCACCGGTTCGTATTTCGAGTGACACGGGATGCAGCTCTCCGCGTCGAGCGTGCCGTGCGGGAGGTCGCGGATGAGCGGCTCCGGCTTGGGCGAGATGGACTTCAAGTAGCCGTAGATCTTCTGCACCTCCGCGTCGCTCACGGCCTCGGGCGGGAACGCCGGCATGCGCTGTCGGGGGTGGCGGACTTGTTTGAGGACGTCATCGAAGGAGAGTGGCGTTCGCCCGATGTCGGGGCCGACGCCGCCGCGGCCGCTCGCGCCGTGACAACCGAGGCAACCCTTCATGATGAAGAGTCGCTCCCCTTCCGAGGCCCCATCCTCGGCGTGCGCCGCCGATGTGGCGAACGAGAGGGCGACCAGCGCGACCAGCGCAGCGATCAGCGAACATCGGGACATCGGAACCTCCATGGGAAGAGGGGACGGCGACGACGACGCCATGGTACCCGCAGGCGGCGTGAATCGTGCCGGTATCGGGGCTCGTGCACCACTTGCCGGACCGAGCCGCCGGCCCGGCGTCGCTGGCCTACGCCGGCGCGGCCGGCGCCGGGCGGCTCCCGTGTTCGCGCAGGAGCGTCAAGCCATCCGCGAGCGACGCGCGCACTTCGATGTCGCCGAGCTGGACGCCGAGGAGCACCATCGTGCGGGCCGCCGCCGGCTGCACGCCCGTCACGATCGCGCTGGCTCCGAGGAGCTTCACCGCGGCGACCGCGTCCAGCAGCCGCCGCGCCATGAACGTGTCCATCGTGCCCGCGTTGGTCAGGTCGAACACCACGCACCGCGCCCCCAGCTCGGACACCCGCGTGAGCAGCCGCTCGGTCACGTGGACCGCGCGCCCTGCGTCGAAAGACCCGATGATGGGCAAGAGGACGGCGTCCGTCGCCACCCGCAGGATCGGCGCGGACAGCTCCAGGA
>DATIQP010000357.1:0-8660 GCA_035470765.1 Polyangiaceae bacterium
GCGAGCGCGACGAGTCGCGCGTCGTGGTACGCGAGGTAGGCGAAGTTCGGGGAGGGTTTGGGGGTCACGGCGCGACGGGACGCACGAAGTTCCGGCGTAGCAGCCAGAGTAGAGCAGCGCGGGCGCAGCGGGCATGCCAAGTGGTGTCGTCGCGCACAGGGAGAGGCCGGGGGCGAGCGTGCGCTGATCATGGCCATCGGCGGGGCGCTCATCACGGCGTGCGCCGCGCGCGCGGCCACGCGTGATCCTCGTCACCCACTCCTCCCACATCCCCTGGGTACATTCGCCCCATGCTCCCGACCGTCTCGCTCGCCCGCGCCGAGCGCACCGCCAAGAAAAACCTCGCCCGCATCGCCGCCCGGGCCCGCCGCGACATCGCCCTCATCAAGCGCCGCAAGCACGACATCGCCAGCGCCTTCTACGACATCGGCCAGGCCCTCATCCGCCTCAAGGACCCCGCCGTCATCCGCGCCCTCGGCCACCAGAGCTTCGCCGCGCTCTGCGAGAGCGAGCTCGAGCTCTCGGTGCCCCAGGCCGATCGACTCATCGACATCGTGCGCGGCATGACCCGGCACGAGGCGGCCAAGCTCGGCCCCGCCCGCGCCGCCGCCCTCGTCGATCTCGTCTCCGCGACGCCCGGCCGCGACACCGCGCGCGGCGCCATCCGCCGCGGCGTGAAGCTCCCGGGCGGCAAGAAGCTCAACCCCAGGACCGCGTCGGCGCGCGCCATGGAGAGCGCCGCCAAGTCGGTGCGCGCCGCCACGCGCCCGGCCAAGGGTCGCGGCCGCCACGTGGCGCGCGAGGAGCTCGCGCTCGGCGCGGCCCTCGAGAAGAAGCTCCGCGTCGAGGGCGTCGCCGCCGCCAAGGTCGCCGTGCTCGCGGGCCCGCCCGGCAAGCCCGCCCGCGCGCGCATCGACGGCGTGGAGCTGGCCCAGCTCGGCAGGCTCGCGACCGCCATCCGCGCCGTCGCGCGTTCATCTACGTAGATGAACCCCAAACCCAGCACGGCAGTCGCGGACGAAGCGGCTCGCCTCGATGAGCCGACCGAGGACGCTGTCGATTCGCCACTACTTCTGGCAGTAGCCGGCTACGCAGTGCGCGCCGGAGCCCGCGCAGTCGGCGTCCTGGGTGCACACGACGGCCGAGCAATCCTGAGGCCACGACGACCATTGGGGACCGGAGTCCAGGTCGACGCAGCAGGCGGCGCACAGCTCCAGCACGGGTGTGGACGGAGCTGGGGGCGGCAGGTTGTCGAACGCCACGCCGAAGCACGCAGCGCTGGGGTTACCGCTGCAACCCCCGGTCGGCATGGGCGTGGCATCGCAGGCCACGGAGGAGCAATGGTTGCCCGTGCAGGTGAAGACGCAGTGGCGGCCCAGCTGATCGCTGAACGAGTACTTGTTCGTCCCGTTGCCGCAACCGTTGGCCGCCACCAGCCCCACGGCGACGAGCGCGATGGCAGTCCCACCTCTCACGGGGCGATCGTCGCGCCGAGCGGCTTCTTGCGCAAGGGCGTTGGTCACCCGAGCCAGTCGATCCAAGGGTGGGCCGCCCCTGACGAACGAGGAGCTGATCGACTCTTCGGATGATGAAGTCGAGGTCCTATACCGCTTTGACTCAGTCGCCACGTCGCTTCGACGCGAAGCCCCGTCGCTGGCGACTGCCCTCATCGGGAAGATTCCGTCCACGCAGGCAGCGGCGTTAGCGGGCTGAACCTCGGCGACGGCCGCGGCGGCGCAGCACGCGGCCGGCTCGGCGACCTCGGCACGCGCGATCACTGGCTGCGACCCACGAAAACGCCTCGAGCGCCCACGCCGCGATCGTCTAGAGTCGAGCAGCCATGGCACGAATCCTAGGTATCGACTGGGCCGTCGACGCGAAGGACCGCGCGGCGGTCATGCTCGACGTGTCGACGGCGGGCATCGAGGTCATCGAGGTCCGCGCGACCCTCTCCGACGAGGAGGCCGGCTCGGCGTGCAAGGGCGCCGCGGTCGTCGCGGTCGACGTGCCGTTCGGGTGGCCGCGCGAGTTCGTCGACTTCGTGAAGAGGTGGAAGCCGAGCGACGGCCAACCCGCGCCGCCACCGTCCGACGGCTTTCGACTGCGCCAGACCGACAGGAGGATCCGCGAGATCAAGTCCCCGCTCTCGGTCTCCACGGATCTCATCGGGCTCGCGGCGAGGTCGTGGACGGAGGTGGTCGCCCGTCACCAGCTCGGGCCGGCCATCGACGTCGAGGGCTCGCTCAAGCCGAGCGGGCCGACCCTCATCGAGGTCTACCCGGCGGCGACGCTCGTCGCGCTGGGCTTCTCGATCGACAAGCCATCGTACAAGAAGGACTCCGGAAAACGGACGAGCATCGTCACCGACCTCGCCGCCCGTTTCTCGATCTCGCTCGGCCCGCGCCTCGCCGCGATCATCCGAGAGCGGGACCGCGCGGACGAGACCGACGCGCTGGTGGCCGCCCTCACGGGTGTCCTCTACCTGCGGACGATCGCGAAGACGGCGCCGCGCGAGCTGCAGGTGGTCCTGCCGACCGCGAGCGAGCGCGAGCTCGCGCGCACCGAGGGCTGGATCTTCGCCCCGGCTCCCCCCAAGGCCGAGGACCCACGCGGTCAGGAGTGAGGACGCTTCTTCGGGCGCGCGTCGAAGTCGTAGAGCTTGTCCGCGATCCGCTTCGGAAATCCCACGGCGCGGAACGCGTCCACGACCATCTGCTGCGACCCTGAGTCGCCGAGGAAGTAGTCGCCGTGCGCCTCGGTGTAGCGCGCCCACTCGCGCGTGATGTCATCGACCATGTCCTCGGTGGTCGGGAGGATCACGCCGGCGTCCTCGGCGAGCGAGTGCGCTTGGTGCTGGTCGAGCACGCGAGCGACCTGCGCGGCCACCTCGCGCAGCGTCGGTCGAGCCTTGTGAGCCGTGGAGGGCGGCGGAAACCGCCACGACGAGATCGAGTGGCGCAGCGCCTTGAAGAAGTGGATGCGCTCGTCCGCCTTCTTTCGCTCTGCGGGCGGGGCCGCCTTGCGCAAACGCTGCAGCCGCTTCGTGGTCGCGCTCGCCGCGGCGCCGATCGACTCGAGCTCGCGCAGGGCCGGCGCCGTGTCGTCGTCGAGCGACCTCGCCGCGAGGAGCGTCGCGTTCAGGATCGTGCGCAACGCTTCGGCCGCACGAGGGTTCGCGGTGGGGACAGCCTTGCAAGCGCTCTCGAGGGTGCGGACGAACGTGGTCTTCTTGTTCACGGTGCACGAAGGTACCACTACGGGCGCCAACCTCGCAGCGCGCGGTCGTCGTGCGTTCATCTACGCAGATGAAGCCGCGCGGCGTACACTCTCGGAAGACTCGATGGGCGCATCCAAACGTCTCGGCTCGGCGTGCGGCGTGGCCATGGCCCTCCTGGCTTGCTCCTCCTCCCCCTCGCCGGCTGGCGATGCGGGCCCGACCGACGCGAGCACGACGCCGGACGTGCTCCTCTTGCCCGAGGGCGGCCTCATCCCGGACTCGGGCTCCGACGCCGTGACCGTCGCGGACGCGGCGGGCGACGCGGACGCCAGCGCGCACGTGTGCCCGACCAGCGAGCCGCTCGACTGCTCACCCGGCACCGGGACGGGCGCCGCGGGTCAGTGCTTCGACGGTCCGTCCTGCTACGTCACCAAGGTGCAGAAGGCGGTCAACGCCGTCGTCGCCCAGAACCCGACCTGGTTCGACTTCAACAACCAGTGGAGCTGCCCCGGGATCCTCGACATCAACGCGTACATGGACGCCGTCGTCGCCCAGCTCGTCGCCGGCTCGCTGTGCGCCATCCGCGACCCCAACGCGCCGAACGCGGAGGTCACGGTGAAGCACGACAACGCGTTCAGCGAGAACTTCAACATCGCGGCCTCCAACGGGTGCGCGCGCTCGGGCTCGGCGATCTACACCGGCTGGTGCGCCCCCGCGTGGTGGTGACGCCTACCGCCGACCTTGCGGGCCACGGGCGTCGGGCGAGCGCCACCGATCAATGGCAGGCCTTTTCGCCGCCACACTGACTGCACTTGGCGACGCAGACGCGGGTCGACTTGCAGGCGAACCTCGCACCGGCGCAGGATTCGCAGCTCGACACGCAGCTGGCCGACGACGGGCAGAACTCCTGGTGGCCGTCGCACGCCGCCGCGCAGGACGAGCCGTCGCACTCGGGGGCGGCGCCCACGTCGCCCGGCGCCGACGTCGCTCCCCCGTCGGCGCCCGGCGCCGACGTGTCTCCCCCGTCGGCGTCCAGCGTGATGGGGACCGGACCTCCGTACCCCGAGCAGCTGATGCACGCCGCGAAGGGGGCGAGCCATGCCATCGCGGACCATGTTCGCCATTGCTTCATCGAGGCATCGGTGTGCAACGCTGGTGCCAGTCTCCCGAACACCTCAGCCCGAACTTGGCCAGCAGCTGGGCCATGGCCTCGGTTCGGTGGTTCCACACTGCCGCAGTTGTTGTCGTCGCTGCTCGTGTCGACGGAGAGACCGCCGCCGAGGGGACGAAGTCTTCGGTCCGCCGTCTTTCAGTGAACGGCTGCCGTTCGCACGAGAGCGAGGCACGCACTTCGAGGAGCAAACGGTCCAGCGCCCGGCCGCCGCATGGTGGTGACACACCCCGCGCGGCCCGGTAATGTTGCGCGCCATGAAACGATCGGTCTCATTCGTCCTGTGTGCCCTGGCCGTGGCGGCGCTGGCGGCTTGCAAGCCCTCGGTCGGCGGCTCCTGCACCGAGAACGCCCACGTCTGCAACACTCCGACGAGCCGCATGGCGTGCTCCGGCGGGCACTACGTCGAGGAGACCTGCAAGGGCCCGAACGGGTGCAAGGAGGTGAACGGCAACGTCACCTGCGACTCGTCGCACGGTGACGTGGGCGACCCGTGCGCGTCGGCGAACCAGTACGTGTGCAGCACCGACAACAAGCTTCGCCTGCGCTGCGACGACAACAAGCTCGTCTTCATCTCGCGCTGCGCCGGTATCGGGTGCACCAACGACGACCGCGGCGACGGGCACTGCGGCAACCCCTTCGCGAAGGAAGGCGACCCGTGCAAGGCCAAGAGCGAGAACGACATCGCGGCCGGCGCGTGCAGCGAGGACGGCAAGAGAGAGCTCGCCTGCAAGAACGGCAAGATGGTCCTCGCGCACGCGTGCCGCGGCGAGGAGGCGTGCTCCGCGCTCACGTCCGGCCCGGTGTGCGATCGCTCGACGGCGTTGCCCGGCGACCCGTGCGACCCGAACGATCCCGAGCTGGCCGTCGCCTGCGACCCGACGGGCGAATCGATCATGGTCTGCAAGAACCACAAGTTCGTGCAGGGCCCGCGCTGCGGCGGCGAGAACAAGTGCGGCGTCGCCAAGTACGGCATCGACGGGCGCCGCCACTTCAAGGCGGGCTGCGATCAGTCGCTCTCCAACGTCGGCGACGACTGCATCAAGGACGGCGGCCTGGCGTGCAGCGTCGACCTCAAGAGCCGGCTGACGTGCCAGAACGGCAAGTTCGTGCTCGACAAGCCGTGCAAGGGCAAGGACGGCTGCCAGGTCCACGCGCCGGATGGATCGCCGTTCGCCTGCGCGGAGAAGTAGGGCCGCCCCGGGCTGAAGCCCGGGGCAGGCAGAGACCGGACTTGTAAGTCCTGACCCAAGCCCGCCTCCGGCGGGCTCCCGTCTCCGTCCCCGTCTCCGTCTCCGCCTCCCTCGCCGGGAGTCCGCCGAAGGCGGACTTGAAGCGGGCTGCTCCAATGCGGTCTTCGCCTGCCCCGGGCTTCAGCCCGGGGTGGCCCACTGCTTCAGCCCGGGGTGGCCCACTCCTTCCGCTCCTGGCGGCCCATCACACGTCCAGCGGCGAGAACAGGTGCTCGATCTCCATCTCGGAGAGGCCGCGCTCGTGCTTCTCGTCGCCGAGCAGGGTCGATGACAGCCAGCGCTTGCGCTGCTGCAGCTGGATGACGCGCTCCTCGACGCTGCCGGCGACGTACAGCGAGTGCACGAACGTCGGCTTCGTCTGGCCGATGCGGTAGGCGCGGTCGGTGGCCTGCGCCTGCGAGGCCGGGTTCCACCACGGGTCGAAGTGGATGACTGTGTCGGCGGAGACGAGGTTGAGGCCCGTGCCGCCGGCCTTGAGGCTGATGAGGAAGACGTCGGCGTCGCCGCGCTCGAAGGCGTCCACGACGGCGCGGCGGTCACGCGTCTGGCCGGTCAGCGTCAGGTAGTCGACGTCGCGCTGGCGGAGGCCCTCGGCGAGGAGCGCCAGCATGCTGGTGAACTGCGAGAAGACCAGGACGCGGTGGCCGGCGGGCAGGAGGCCGTCGATCATCTCGAAGAAGGCCTCCGTCTTCGCGCTCTCCTTCACGCCGCGCGCCGCGTCCATCGCCACCAGCCTCGGATCGCAGCAGACCTGCCGCAGCTTCATGAGCGCATCGAGGATGGTGATGGTCGAGGCCGCGAGGCCCTTCTGCCGGATCACCTTGCGCACGTCGCCGTGGGCGGCGACGCGGATGTGCTCGTACAGATCGCGCTGCTTGCCGCGGAGCTCGACGGGCCTCGCGAGCTCCGTCTTGGGCGGCAGATCCTTGGCCACCTCGCGCTTGGTGCGCCGCAGGATGTACGGCGCGATCTGCTCGCGCAGCGCGGCGAGCCGGTCCTCGTCGCCCTCGATCTCGATGGGCGCCTTGTAGATGCGCCGGAAGGTGAGCTCGTCGCCGAGCAGCTCCGGGTCGAGGAAGCGCATCAGCGCCCAGAGCTCGCCGAGGTGGTTCTCGACGGGCGTCCCCGTCAGGCAGACGCGGTGCTCGGCGCGGATGGACGCGAGCGCCTGGAAGGCCTGGGTGCGGGTGTTCTTGATGGCCTGCGCCTCGTCGAGCACGAGCGAGTGGAACGCGTGCTTGGCGAGGCGCTCCTCGTCTCGCACGAGGATGGGGTACGTCGTGACGACCACGTCGGCCGACGCGATCCGGTCGTAGAGCGCGGCGCGCTTGTGGCCGTGGAGCGTGACGACGCGCAGCTGCGGCGCGAACTTCTCGATCTCGCGCGCCCAGTTGAACGCGAGGCTCGTGGGCGCCACGACGAGCGAAGGCGCCTGGGCGCGTCCGGACTGTTTCTCCGCGACGAGGTAGGCGATCGTCTGGAGCGTCTTGCCGAGGCCCATGTCGTCGGCGAGGATGCCGCCCACGCCCTCGTCGGCGAGGTGCGTGAGGAAGGCGACGCCCTCCTTCTGGTACGACCGCAGCTCGGCGCGCAGGCCCGGCGGCGCCTCGACCGGCGGCGGGCGCGTGGCGATGGCGCGGCCCCGCGCGAGCGCGCCGGCGGGGTCCTTCCAGCGGATGCGCGCGCCCTGCTTGCCGAACGCCTCGTCGAGGGCGGCGAGGCCGGGCGTTCGCGCGATCGGAAAGACGACGCGCCCCTTCGACTGGCGGACGCCCTGGTACAGCTCCACGACGACGCGGAGCAGCGCGCGCAGCCGCGCGGGGGCGATCGTCACGTGCTGTGTGTCCGAGAGGCGGAGCGCGAAGGACTGCGTGCGGCGCTCGAGCGCGCGAAGGTCGTCGCTCTCGCCGGCGTCGTCGAGGAGATCCATCACCAGCGGCAGGAGATCGACGTAGCGGCCGTCGACCTCGACGCCGAGCTCGAGGCTGAACCAGCTCGCCTTGCCCTGGTCGTCTGCTCCGCGGCCGACGCCGCGATGGTCCGGCTCGACGCTGGCGACCCACACCGGATCGCGCGCCACGACCTGGTAGGGGTAGGCGCGATCGATCTCGACGACGAAGCCGGCCGCTCGCAGCTGCGGGACGGCGTCGGTCGAGAACGCGCAGAGCGCGCTCGTGCCCTGACCGGGGCGGACGGCGTAGTCCGCGTCGCAGTCCGGCGGCAACGCGACGTCGTCCAGGCACGCCAGCTCCACGGCCCCGGTGCGCTCGAGGACGCGGCGCGCCTCGCGCTCCGCGTCGTGCGCGCGCGCGACCACGGACATGCCGGTCGCCGCGTGCCGGAAGAGGCGATCGCGATCGTCACTGGCACGGACGCGCGTGCCGCCGTAGTCGAACGAGAGCGCGACGAGCGCAACGGTCGCGTCGGCGTGCGTGACGCGGAGGCCCTCGGTGGAGGAGACGAGCGCGCGCTCGGCGAAGAGGCGAATGACCGGCGTGGGCGCGATGGCCGCGTCGACGGAGCCGCCGCAGGCGGGACGTCGCAGACAAGAACTGTCGACCGCAGGCGTCGTCGAGTCAGTCACGGTCCTTGCTTAGATCATGTTGTTGGCGCCGTGTCTAATTCTCGTGTGCTAGGCTTCGCGAACCCCCATGCGTCCGTGGTCGGCGCTGCTTCCCTTCTCCCTGCTCGGGATCGCGGCCGCCTGCGGCTCGCCGGGCGACGCCGGCGACGCCGGCTCGGACGCTCCGTACGGGCACAAGTCGTTCGACGCGAGCGCGCCGATCGACGCCCCCTCGGCGGAGGCCAAGACCCCGTGGAACCGGATGTCGCCGCACGCCGGCGAGGTGCTCGCGGCGCCGCACGTCTTCGTGATCTACGTCGGCACGCAAGGCGTCGACCTCTCGCCGAGCTTCGACGCGTACCTGAGCTGGCTCGTCGGCTCGACGGACTACTGGTCGATCATGGCGCAGTACGGCGTCGGCTACGGCGCGCTCGACGGGAGCGCCATCATCGACAC